>CAJYKO010000263.1 GCA_913775215.1 uncultured Devosia sp.
ATCGTCGACGCCGCGATGAACGACCTGATCCGCCCCACGCTCTACGAAGCGCACCACGACATCGAGCCGGTCAACCAGTCCAACCTCCCGCCGATCACCGGCGACATCGTCGGCCCCGTCTGCGAAACCGGCGACTATCTCGCCAAAGGCCGCACCATCGCTGGCGTCAAGGAGGGCGATCTGCTTTCGGTCATGAGCGCAGGTGCTTACGGCGCCGTCATGGCTTCCACCTACAATTCGCGTCCGCTGATCCCCGAAGTTCTGGTCGATGGACCGCGCTGGCACGTTATCCGGCCGAGGAAGTCGATCGAAGAATTGCTTGCGCTGGACTCGGTGCCGGACTGGGTGTGACTCTCGAAGTCAGGGCAATCACCAGCCCGTTCCTCTCCCCCTCGGGGAGAGGTGGCTCGGCGAAGCCGAGGCGGTGAGGGGGGGGCTCTCCACTCTCGCTGGCACATCCCCTCATCCGGCGTTGCGCGCCACCTTCCCCCCAGGAGGAGAAGAATAAGGAGGACGTTGGTGCAGCCTTACTCTTCCCGCGCCTGCCGCGCCAGCGAGAGCACCTCGACCGGACGCCCCTCGAGCGCATCCTCGACCTTGGCCAGCAATTCCGCCAGCGTAAACGGCTTGACGATCACATCATAGACCAGCGCCTCGAGCCCATGCGCCCGCTCCCGCTGGTCGGCAAAGCCGGTCATCAAGACAATGGTTACATCCGGAAAGGCCGACCCCACTTGCAAGGCAAGCGCGATTCCGTCCATCACCGGCATCTTGATATCGGACAGCAGGAGGTCGAACTTGCCCGCCTCCGCTTCCATCGTTTCGGCAGCCAGCCCGCCGTCCTCTTCGGCGACAACCTCATGCCCCTTCATGGTCAGCGCGCTTACGACGAAGGCGCGAACTGAGGGATCATCTTCAGCGACAAGAATGCGGGCCATGTGTCGTCTCCGGGCAGTCGGCGCCGGGCGCCGCTGCAAGGCTGAACCGGCCTACATTGGGGCAGGCCATATAATGCATTGAATATAGGAACGATCCCGTCAGTGGTGAACTGCCGCAGGTTCGGCTTCAACAGGCGTTTCGTGGCCGACCTCATGGCCCGAAGGCCCAGCCTCGGCTTCGCCGTCATGAGCCTCGGCAACCGCCGGATCCTCGTGGCTTCCTGAAGCGACCGGTGCCGCTTCGCCATGCTCGGCCGGAGCCCCATGCGGATCACCCGCCGGAACCGGTGGACCACCGGACGGCTGTGCCGTCTCCCCGGCTGTAGCCGCGGTGCGTCCGCCTGCAAAACTCAAGCGCACGCGCGATGCCTCGACCGGCGGCAGCGACAGTCGCGTATCGAATGTCGCGCGCTCGCCCGCCATCAGGTCACGGATGCGCGGCGCCACGCTCCATTCGTAAACCGTGTGTCCCGTACTATCGAGAAGACTCACCAGCACCGGCGGCACCGCGACCGGGCTCGGCATCATCCCCACGATCTGGCCGGAAACCACCAGCACTTCCTTGCCTTCGCTGAGGCTACGGGTCGATTGCAGGTCCGAGAGTTCGAGCCCCACGACATTGACGCCCAGCCCGATGGCCTCATAGAGCCCCGCCAGATCCGGATTGCGCTCAACGATCTGCACCCGCCCGAAATAGCCGCCACCCAAGATTCCGAGGAGCAGCACGGCTCCGGCAATGCGAGCCGTGCGACGCATGCGTGCCAGAGGCATGCGGGCTGCCATCGCGCCCTGCCGGCGCGAAAGCTGCTTCTGCCGCTCGCGCAATTCGGCCGCTGATTCCTTTTTCTTGACCGGGCGCGGCTCGACCGGATCGACCGCACGCGGCTCCTCGTCCGCGCCAAAAGTCTTTTCTTCCGCCTCGAGCGCCGCATCGAGCGCATCCTCGGACATGTTCTCGAAAAGCTTGTCGGATTCTGGCTCTGCCTTGGGCACGAGCTTCAAATCCGGGCCAGGTGGCGGCAGAGCCGGCTGCTGCCAGGATTCCCGACAACTGGCGCACTGCACCTTGCGACCAGCCGAGCCGATGGCCTCATAGGTCACCTGGTATTTCGTCTGGCAATTGGGGCAGGTAATGATCATCTGAACCGGCGCAACCATATTATGCTCGCCTGACCCTATCCCGCCGCGGGTTAATACTCCTCAAACCGCCAAGAACCTGAGGCGAGAACACAAAACTGCCGCTTTCCCCCGTCCATAGCGGGTGCAATGCCGCAGAGCCGCCGCGACGCTGCTATGATGGCGCCGTCTCTGATTCGCGTGTTGCGGCAAGACCACCGGACGAGCTGGGGAGCACCCGTTCTTGATCGAATTTTCCGATGTCGGCCTTCGCTATGGCAATGGTCCCGAAATCCTGAGTGATCTGACCTTTTCCATCGAGCCCGGCTCGTTCCATTTTTTGACCGGTCCCTCGGGCTCGGGCAAGACCAGCCTCCTTCGCCTTTTGCTCCTGGCGCTCAAACCGAGCCGCGGCAAAGTTACCATGCTCAATGAAGATGTTGGGTCTCTCGATCGCGATAGTCTCCTGCAGATGCGTCGCCATATCGGCATCGTCTTCCAGGAATTTCGTCTCCTCGATCACCTCACAACCTTCGAAAACGTCGCCCTGCCACTGCGCGTCCTCGGCCAGCCCGAGAGCGAATACCGCCCCAATGTCACCGAACTGCTCGAATGGGTCGGCCTTGGCGAGCGCATGCATGCCCTCCCCACTGTTCTTTCGGGCGGCGAAAAGCAGCGCGCCGCCATCGCCCGCGCCGTCATTGCCCGCCCAAAGATTCTTCTCGCCGACGAGCCGACGGGCAATGTCGATCCCGAACTCTCGAGCCGCCTCGTTCATCTCTTTGCCGAGCTTAACCGCACTTTGGGGATGACGATCATTCTCGCCACCCACGAATTGCCGCTGCTCGATCGCTTTTCCTATCCGCGCATGGTGCTCAACAAGGGGACGCTGACCATCCATGATTAGGCAATTGCTCGCGCGCCTGACGCGCCGCAGCGCTGGCGCCCCCATCGTCCCACGCCATAGCGTTGCGGGCCGCACCCTCCTCATGCTGATCACCATCATGAGCTTTTTGTCCGCTGTCACCCTAGGCGGCGTGGTGCTGGTGCAGAAATCGGCCATCGCCTGGTCGGCCGATGTCGGCCGCGAAATGACTATCCAGATCCGCCCCGTCGAGGGCGAAGTGATGGACAGCAATCTGCGCACGGCCGTCTCGCTCGCCCAGGCAACTCCTGGCGTCGCCGCCGCCCGTGCGCTCAGCATCGAGGAAAGCCAGGCCCTTCTCGAACCCTGGCTCGGCGCCGGCCTTGACCTCTCGGCCATCGCTATTCCGCGCCTCATCGTCGTGCAGCTTGCCGATCCGGTGGATGCCGATATCGATCAGCTCCAGCGCAATCTCCAGGCTATTAAGGGCGCAAGCCTTGATACCCACGCCGCCTGGCGTCAGCAGCTCAACACCATGGCCGGTACTGTCGTCGTTTCGGGCCTCTTGGTCCTCGGCCTCATCGGCGTCGCCACGGTGCTCGCAATCATTTTCGCCACCCGCGGCGCCATGGCCACCAATCGCGAGATCGTCGATGTGCTCCATTTTATCGGCGCCTCCAACAAGTTCATCGCTGGCGAATTCCAAGGGCGCTTCCTCACCATCGGCCTTCAGGGCGGACTTCTCGGCGCCCTCTTGGGCACGCTCTTTTTCGTCCTGATCGGCACAGCGGCAGGCTCAGTTCTCCCTACCGAAGCCACCACCCAGGTCGGTTTCCTCTTCGGTAATTTCGTCCTCGGGCTCGACGGTACGATCTTTATCATTCTCGTCATTCCGGTCATTGCGGCCCTCACCGCCATCACCTCCCGCATGACCGTCCGCCGCTATCTCAGCGAAGCGTCCTGATCCATGGCCGATATGGTGCGCTTCCGACTGAGCGAAGACGACATGGTCCACGCCGCAAGGCTCTTTTCCCTCATGTCGCTGCGCAAACCCAGGACAGCCATTTCACTTGCGATCATCTTCGTTGGCTGCGTGGTCCTAATGGGCTCGATTTCAGGCGTGTTTTTCCCGCTCGATTTCGATCGGCTGGCTGAAGTCTGGCCGTTAGTCGTGGGGGCAAGCCTTTTGCCATTCTTTCTGGTGTTTCTGCTCGCCGTCGTGGTGAATCCACGCCTTGCGCGCCGCACCTATCGCCAACAGCGCTCTCTGCACGGTGAAATCGGCTTGAACTGGACCGAGGAGCAGCTCGAATTTGACAGCGAGTACGGAAAATTCGCCATGCCCTGGAGCCACTTTGTGCGCTGGGGCGAAGACAAACACGTCTTTTTGCTGTTTGAGTCGAACCGCCTCTATAGGATCATCCCCAAGAGAGTGCTGGATGCCGAGAACGAGCGCAGCCTGCGCAGAGGCCTTGCAAGCATAGGCGCCTGAGGCCACGACGCCTCGCCGGAGGAGAGTGATGAGACTGCTGCAGGCCTTGCGCACGGCCCTATTTTATCTGGTCTTCATCGGTCAGACGGCCATCATTGCCATCATCATCGGCATAATCGGCCTCATTGCCGGCCGCACGCGCTTTACCTGGGCACTGGCGCGCTATTGGTGCTGGTCCAACGTCCAGTTACTGCGTTTCATTACCGGCCTAAAGACTGAAATCACCGGCGCCGAGAACATTCCGCCCGGCGGCTGCATCATCGCCTCGAAACACCAGTCCGACTGGGACGTTTTTGCGATCTTCCCGCATACCGGCAGACCTGCCTACATCGTCAAGCAGGAGCTGATGAATATCCCATTCTTTGGTTGGGCCGCGCGGTCGCTTGATTGCATTGCCGTTGATCGCAAGAAAGGCGCCGAAGCCATCCCCGCCATGATGCGCGCAGCTCATGCCGCCATCGACAAAGGCTGCCGCATCGTCATCTTCCCCGAAGGCACCCGTAAGGCCCCGCTCTCGCCGCCTGAATATCGCCAAGGGATCGTGCGTCTTTATGCCGAACTCAACGTGCCCGTTGTACCTGTCGCGCTCAATTCCGGCCTCTTCTGGGGGCGCAATTCGCTCATCATATGGCCCGGCCGCGGTCAGGCCGAAATTCTGCCCGCCATCGAGGCAGGTCTTCCACCCGATGTTTTTGCTGAACGCCTGAGAGACGCCATCGAGCCCCGCTCGGACGCCCTCGCCTTGGCTGCGATCGATAAGGGCATCGCCCGTCCCGTCGATCCCGCCCTTGCCGAACGTATTGCCGCCGCTCGCCAGCGACGCTCAACCGATTGACGTCAACAAGTCATTAACCACTATATATAGCCTTGAACGAACAAAGCTTGACTGATTCGTACAATTTGTTCTAATTTTGTTCTACTCCGTGCAGGGAGGAACAGGATGCTTTCTTGGATCGAGGCCGGCTTTGAGCCGCCCAAACGACAGTTGAAATCCAGTCAGTGGATCGGCCTTTCCGGCCGCGCCTATGCGCTCGAACAGCAAGATATCGGCGATTTCGTTCTCAATGGCGCCGATCTCTATCTGATCGCCCGTGGCAATAGCGTCCTTTGGGTGGGTTGCAGCCTTGATCTTGTGGCGGAGCCCGCCATTCGCCTGCGCTTCCGCAAAGCCATGGCCCGGGCCGATGGCGTCTTCCGCCTGCCCCGCCCGCATATGGACGATGAACGCTTCTCTGTCATCGCCGATCTCGAAGGCGCCTTGCCGGCCCGGATCGATCAGGCCGCCTGACTTTCGGCGGCCTCGGCTTCGAGCCGCCGCGCCAGGTCCATCAGCACGCGGTCATGAATGCCAAGACCTTCAAGATGCCGCGCGGTGTTGATGACATAGTCGACATTGCGCCCCGAGATGCCGACGCCTGCCCGCACCATAGCCAGCTGCGCCTCGAGATCGAGATTGCCGGCAAACTGCTCGTGGCGTTCGTCGACGATAAAGGTCAGGGCCGAAACCCGCCTTCCGTCGTCAAGCTCCACTGGCCGCATCACATCGCGATAAACCATGGTCACCTGCTCGCGCGCTTCGAGATAGGCGCGTACGGAGCTCCAGTTCTCATCGGCCACCTCGAACACCATGCCACGCACTGAACCGCCCCGCGTCAGCCCAAAGACAAGACCCGGCTGTTCCTTGGTGCCGCGATGATGGTGAGAAATGATCGAGAGCGAGCGATGCGCTCCCTTAAGACGGCCGATCTGGCTGGACACGAAGGGAAAGCCAGGATTCCAGATCAGCGAGCCATAGCCAAAGACAAAGTGACTCGGTCCAACTGTTTCCGTCATCGCCATCTCCGCTTCATTCCCGCAGCACCTTAAAGGTCATGCACAATTCTAATCCCCGCCTCGCCCCGGCCACAACCTTAGGTGAGATAATCTGATGCCAACAAAGGCGGTCTCATGGCGACCCGCTTTTGCATTTTGCCGCAGATAGAGCATATCGCCCGAAACCGGTTCCGGATCGAGAATGGCGACAGGCGTGCAAAGAAAGAGCTAAAGGGCGCCGGGCGAATCTTTGAGATCGCGATGCGCTTTGGAGATAAAACCGACTTATGAAGAACCGAATCATCGCGCTCGGCGCCGTCATCCTGCTCGTCATCGCCGCCATTGGTGGCGCCTGGTATTATTTCGCCGGCCAGCTTCGCCAACAGATCGAGCTTCTGGCGCTCAACGATGGCGAAACCGCGCCAAGCCTGACCTGCGCCAGTCTTGGCATTGGCGGTTTCCCCTTCGCCTTCGATGTCGATTGCACCGATGCGGTCATCGTTTCAGGCGATGTCATGGTCGAAGTGCCGGGCCTCCGCGCCAGCGCCATGGTCTATGAACTCAATCATTTCCTTGCGTCGGCCAAGGGCCCGGCCGAAATTTCCGACGCCTTTACCGGCCAGCGTTCGGCGCTCGCTTGGACCAATCTTGAAGGCAGCCTGCGCCTCACCGACAACCGCATCGCCCGCCTCTCGCTGATCGGCGACGAGCTGGCCTGGAACGATCTCCTTGTCGGCGACACGCTCCTCGGGCGAGCCGGCCATGCCGAACTCCACCTCCTCGACATGCCCGAAGCCCACAAGCCCGATCTCGGCCTTTCCGCGCTCGCCCTCTATATGCGCGCCGACGCCCTCGAATTGCCCGTTGCCCAGATCACCAATGCCGCCCTCGAAACCGAAGCTGAGGTCACCGGCATCCCCGACGATTATTCCACCATCGGCCTGACCCCGATCCTGCCCACCTGGCAGCAGGCCGGCGGCGAGTTGAAGATCGTTTCGCTCAAGATGACCGACGCCAATGCCGATCTCAACGCCAGCGGCAACCTCGCCCTCGGACCCACCGGCCTCGTCGATGGCACTATCAAAATTGATTCCAAAGGTGTTGCCGAACGCATCGGCCCGATGATCGAAGAACCCTTCCGCACTCTCGTCCTCGGCGTCCCCGGCGCCGACGGCCGCCACACCAACCAACTCAACTTCCGCGCCGGCACCCTCTCTTCAGGGCTCCTGCCCATCACGACCCTACCTCCATTATTCTGAGAATTGCGCCGGCGCCTCACGCAAGCGACGCCGGCCACTCATGCTCCGGCAACAGCGCCCGCAAGGTCATTGACCGCTCCCGGCCCAGCACCACTTCGGCTTCGAGATTAACCGGCGCAATCTGCCGCATGAATTCCCGGCACACGCCACAGGGCGGCAGGACGTGAATTTGGCTGGTATCCTCATTGCGCCAGACCGCGACCACTTTGGTGAAGTGATACTGCCCCGCCGTGATCATCGCCGCCAGCGCGGCGCGCTCGGCACAAATTCCCCAGCTGGTCGTATCGACACAAACACCACCAAACACGTCGCCATTCTCGGCCACCACGATCGAGGCCACATCTCCGTGCACACGGTCATCGACCTGATGCGGCTTGAGTAGCGCGACTGCCTGCGCGATCATCTCGTCATGCGTCATTTTCGACCCCTCCCGTCGGTTCTAGATTTGACGATATGAACCAACGCAACAACCACGGCTTCGGCCACCGAATCCCCAAAACCCCATGTTGCCAAAGTCCGGCAACTATTCTATAGAGCCCCCAATCCCAACAGAGACGTGTCTCTGGGCCGCTTTCGGCGGCGCAACGATTTTGATTTCGGAGTACCGACCATGGCAGTGCCAAAACGAAAGACCTCGCCGATGAAGCGCGGCTTCCGCCGCTCGGCCGACGCGATTGCAAACCCCACCTATGTCGAAGACAAGGATTCGGGCGAGCTGCGTCGTCCGCATCACGTCGACCTCAAGACCGGCATGTATCGCGGCCGGCAAATTCTCGCCGTCAAGAGCTAAGCCGAAAGGCTTGCGGCGCTGATGCGCGCGACATGATATTGAAGCGGCCGATCTCGCAAGGGATCGGCCGTTTTGTTTTATTCAAGACTGATCCCGCCAAGAGAAGCGGCAAGAAATCCGGAGAGCCAGATATGACGACGCGCGTTGAATCGGACACGATGGGCACCATCAATGTGCCCAACGACAAGTATTACGGTGCGCAGACGGCCCGGAGCCTTGCCAATTTCGACATTGGCGGGGAAAAGATGCCCAAGGAGATCGTCACCGCCTTCGCCATCCTGAAAAAGGCCGCAGCGATCACCAATACCAAGCTGGGCCTCCTTGATCCCGCGCTGCGCGACCTGATCGTTGCGGCAGCCGATGAAGTCATCGAGGGCAAGCTTGATGATCATTTCCCGCTCGTCGTCTGGCAGACCGGCTCGGGCACCCAGTCCAACATGAACGTCAACGAGGTCATCTCCAACCGCGCCATCGAGATGGCGGGCGGCACCATGGGCTCGAAAAAGCCCGTGCACCCCAATGACCACGTCAATATGAGCCAGTCGTCCAACGACACCTACCCCACGGCCATGCACATCGCCGCCGTCGAAGCGGTGGTCAACTATCTCTTCCCCAGGGTAAAGATCCTGCGCGATACGCTTCATGCCAAGTCCGAAGAGTTTATGGACGTGGTCAAGATCGGCCGCACCCATCTCCAGGACGCAACGCCCCTGACCCTGGGCCAGGAAATGAGCGGCTGGGTCGCCCAGATCGATCTCGCCCTCAAGGCCATCGAAGCCAGCCTCCCGCAACTGCGCGAACTGGCCCTTGGCGGCACCGCGGTCGGCACCGGCCTTAATGCCCACCCCTATTATGCCGTGGCCGTCGCCGCTGAAATCTCGACCCTTTCGGGCCACCAGTTCGTCACCGCTCCCAACAAATACGCCGTCATGGCCGGCCACGATGCCTTTGTCGGCACTTCGGGCGCGCTAAAGCAGCTCGCTGTCGCC
>CAJYKO010000264.1 GCA_913775215.1 uncultured Devosia sp.
CAACGTCCCGCCGCCCGACCAGCGATAATTTTATTTCGCTAGCGTGTTTAAGCACGACGATGCCGTTCGTCGTGCTGCTGAAGCATGCTGCGGAGGGAAACAATGCTGCTCAGGGGGAAGACCGCTATTGTCTATGGCGGCAGCGGCGCGGTGGGTGGAGCCGTTGCCAAGGCATTCGTGCGCGAAGGCGCGGCAGTGCATCTGGTGGCTCGCAATCGCGATCGGCTTGAAACAGCAGCCGAAACTCTGCGCGCCAGCGGCGGCCAGGTCTATATCGACACAGCCGATGTTCTCGACCGTGCTTCGGTAGAGGCCCAACTCAAAAATGCCGTGTCCATTGGCGGCCCGATCAACATCGTATTCAGCGCCATTGATTGGGGCGACGCTCAAGGCACCAACCTGACCGACATCGATTTCGATAGCTTCATCATGCCGATCGAGCGTGGCCTCAAATCCTGGCACAATATCGGCGCGATCATGGCCCGTCACATGGGCGAGAACGGCGGCGGCGTCATCCTTGGCATCACTGCCAATGCAGGACGCGAGGCTTACAATCAGATGGGCGGTTTTGGCATAGCCTGCGCCGCGGTCGAACATTATCTGCGCCATCTTGCTGTCGAGAACGGTCCCAATGGCGTGCGCTGTTGTTGGGTGCGGTCGCCCGGCTCGCCCGATACGCCCGGCATTCGCGAAGCCTGGACCATCCACGCCAATGAGCGCGGCATGACCTTCGATGAAATCCACGCCGAATTTGCCAAAGACACGCCGCTGCGACGGTTGGCGTCCTTGGCCCAAATCGCCGATGCAGCGGTGCTGCTCGCCAGCGATCTGGCGTCCAGCATGACTGCCACGATGGCCAACGCCACCGGCGGCGGCCAGGTCGATTGATCACACCAGAGAAGGACGAACTATGCTGACTTTGCCCAAAAATGAAGTGCGCAAGCCACAGGCCTATATCTATGTGCCGTTCACTGTGACCATAAGCCAGATGCAGAAGCCAGCCCAACAAGGCTTCCCGCAGCTCTTTGACTATATCGGCAAGCACGGACTGACCCCGGTCAGCCCGGCTTTCTACAATTATCGCCGCATCGACATGGCCACCACGCTCGACGTTGAAGCCGGCATTGCCGTCGAAGTTGCGGGACCTGAAGAGGGTAGGGTTAAAACCGGCACGCTTCCTGGCGGCAAGTTCCTCAGGCTGAGCTGGGTCGGCCATCCTGATAAGCTCGAAACCGTAACCGGCATGCTCATCGGCTGGGCCCGCCACACTCAGCAGGATTTCGATATGGAAGAACGCCCTGACGGCGACCATTTTGCCTGCCGCCTCGAAATCTACGAGAGCGATCCTGAGGAAGTTCCCGATATGGAAGAGTGGGTAACGAACCTCGCCTTCAAGCTGAAGGATTAGGTCTCAAAACAACTCGTCGAGCGTGCAGTAAAACCTATAGCGCTCGGCGTCGAATTTCGCGCCATAGGCATCAACGAAGGCATGGACCAGATCCATGCCGCCATTGAACTCAAGGCTCCAGCAGGCTAGTGCCAGATCCTGCCAGCGATCCGCCACGCCGAGCCGCGCGCAGTCGACGACGCCGCTGAACCGTCCATTACTTGCGAGAAAATTGGGCAGCGAAGCATCGCCGTGCGTCACCACACGATCGGTTTCTGGCGGAAGGTTCGCCACCAGCCAGTCGTAGACCTGTTGCGCCGTCCAACCCTCATGCCGATCATCGAAATCCGTCTCGTCGACCCGTCCGGCGATGATATTGGCCTTGCCGTCATGGAGGCGCCGATCGATCGAATGGTCGAATGGGCAATTGGCGGGTTCAAGCGCGTGGAGCCGCTTCAATCCATCTGCCAGAACTTGAATCAAAACCTGAGGTTCATCCACCAGGTGAGTCAAATCCCTGCCTTTTATCTCGGTCATCAACAACCAGTCGAAGCCATCGCCCTCGACCTGATCGACGATCCGCGGCGCCGGAAACCCCATTTCGGCAAGATAATCGAGCCGCAGCACTTCGCTGGCCATCTCGCTCAATTCATGGCTAGGATCGGCCTTGAGGAATAGCGCGCTCTCACCCATCGGAATGCGCCAGACCGACGCGCCCGATTTGCCGATCGTAACTGCTTGCCAGTCCCGGCTGGCAAGCGACTTGAGCTGCAGCGGCAGCCGCTCACGCGGATCCATCGAGTGCTCCCCAATCTCCGTCTGACATCAGCGCCTGCGCCAACCGGTCCTCATAATCCGCCCGGGAAATCTCTATACCGCCGAGCGAAGCCAGATGGGGCGTGATGAACTGCGTATCGAGCAGCTTGAAGCCACCAGCGTTCAGTCGTTCCACCAGATGCGCCATCGCTATTTTGCTGGCATCGGTTTTTCGGTGGAACATCGATTCGCCAAAAAACGCCGCGCCAATCGCGAGCCCATAAAGTCCGCCGACCAGGTCCGCGCCGTCCCAAACCTCGACCGTATGCGCCACCCCGCGTCGAAAGAGCTCGCCGTAAACCCCGCGGATCGTCCCATTGATCCAGGTCGTCGAGCGATCTTCGCCGACCGTCGCGCAGCCTTCTATAATCCCGTCCCAGTCCGTATCGACGCGAATATCCCAGTCCGATTTGCGCATCGCCTTGCGCAGGCTCTTCGAGGCGTGAAACCCGTCAAGCGGCATGATCCCGCGCCATTCCGGGCTCACCCAGAACAGGTCCTCGTCTTCTGCATCCTCCGACATTGGAAAAATGCCGGCGCGATAGGCGCGCACGATCAGCTCCGGTGTCACCTCGATGTCGAAAGGGTCAGCTTTGCGCGCCAAATTCGCCTCCCCACACCAGGTGGTCGTCTTCTGGCCTGGCCCCCAACAGCCGCCACTGCTCGCCGGCGTGCTCTGCGCGAGGCCAGACCGTGAGTTTGAACGGGCCCATCTCGATCTCGATGACGCCATGCGCCATGACGGCACTATCGACGACTATCCCTTCGACCGGCGCCATCGCGCCCGGCACCAAGGCGCCTTCGAAGTCTGCAACCACTCGCCCGGCCTGCTTGACTTGCCAGCAGCATTGCACATGCAACGCATGCGAGCCGACAAAGATTGTCTCACCCTTGCGCGGTCCATAACCGATAATTTTCGAGTGTAGCGGCCCGAAGTCGAACATGGCCATGTCGGCCGCAAAAGCCACGCGATTGAAAGTGAGGCCCGCAAGCGCCTCGATGGCGGGTGCGGGCCTCATCTGTGGTCAGACCTTGTTTTCGGCCAGGAATTTTTCAAGCCAGTGGATGTCGTAGTTGCCGGCAATGATGTCCGGTTGCTTGATCAGCCGCTGGAAGAGGGGCAGGGTAGTCTTGACCCCATCAACCACGAATTCGTCGATCGCCCTGCTCAGGCGCTTGAGGCATTCCTCGCGCGTGCGGCCATAAACGATCAGCTTGCCGATCAGCGAGTCGTAATAGGGCGGGATCTTATAGCCCTGGTAGACGGCCGAATCGACGCGCACGCCGACACCACCCGCTGGGTGGTAGAAGGTAATCGTGCCCGGTGATGGCGCAAAGGTCTGCGGGTCTTCGGCATTGATGCGCACTTCGATAGCATGGCCATAGAACTGCACCTTGTCCTGCGTCATGGACAGCGCTTCGCCCGAGGCGACGCGGATCTGTTCATAGACAATGTCGATGCCGGTGATGCGCTCGGTGACCGGGTGCTCCACCTGAACGCGGGTGTTCATTTCGATGAAATAGAACTCGCCGTTTTCGTAGAGGAACTCGATCGTGCCGGCGCCGGAATATTTGAGCTTCCGCATGGCGGCAGCGCAAATCTCGCCGATCTCGTCGCGTTCTTCCGGAGCGATTGTCGGACCACCGGCCTCTTCCCACACCTTTTGATGGCGCCGCTGCAGCGAGCAGTCGCGCACGCCGAGATGCACAGCATTGCCCTGGCCATCGCCAAGCACCTGCACTTCGATATGGCGCGGCTTGCCGAGGTACTTTTCCATATAGACGGAATCGTTGCCGAAGGCTGCCTTGGCTTCCGAACGCGCCGTCGACCAGGCGACCAGCACATCGGCTTCGCTCTGCGCCACCTTCATGCCGCGGCCACCGCCACCGGCAGTTGCCTTGATCAGGACTGGATAGCCGATTTCCTTGGCCGTCTTGAGCGCATCGGCTTCGGTCTCGACCGCGCCGGCCGAGCCAGGAACGACTGGAATGCCAAGTTCGACGGCGGTCTTCTTCGCCGTGATCTTGTCGCCCAGGATTTCGATATGGTGCGCCGAAGGACCGATAAAGGTCACATTGTGCTCGGTCAGGATTTTAGCAAACCGGGCGTTTTCCGAGAGAAAACCATAGCCGGGGTGCACGGCATCCGCCCCGGTGATCTCGCATGCCGCGAGGATCGACGGGATATTGAGATAGCTGTCCTTGGCCGAATTGGGCCCGATGCAGACGCTTTCGTCGGCGAGGCGCACATGCATGGCATTGGCGTCGGCCGTCGAGTGCACCGCAACGGTCTGGATACCCAGTTCCTTACAGGCGCGCAGGATGCGCAGGGCGATTTCGCCGCGATTGGCGATCAGGACTTTCTGGAACATCGAAAGGTCCCCTTACTCGATGACGACGAGCGGCTCGCCATATTCAACCGGCTGGGCATCATCCACGAGAATCCGCGTGACAGTACCCGCGCGGTGCGCCGGGATCTGGT
>CAJYKO010000265.1 GCA_913775215.1 uncultured Devosia sp.
CGCTATTTCTGGCGCTCATTGATAAGATTTCCAAAAAAGACGGAAAGATTAAGGGGCCAGACCTCTAGCAAGCTCATAGCAACCTCCTGATTTTCAAAAGCCTTTTTAGGGCCACAATTGTTTTGGGTTTGTGATCACGCTTTGGGGAACTGACTGCGAACTGCCAGCGTTTTTCACCCAGAATTTCACTTGCAAGGAGCAAATGATGGCTACCCCAGAACGTGATACTATCTACACCAATGACGGCAACCGCACTGTTTACACCCGCGAAAGCAATGGTACGGGCTGGTTTGTCGGCATCATCGTCGCCTTGGCTCTCCTCGCCATTGGCTATCTGGTCTTCTCGGCCAACTCCGGTCCGTCCACCTCGGTTGATGTGAACAGCACGACGCCAGCCGTGGAATCGACCACTCCAATGACCGAAGCACCGGCAGCAACACCTAGCGCTGCGCCGATGACAGAAGCTCCGGCCGCTACCCCGGCCCCGGCAACTGAAGCTGCTCCGGCGGTCGAAGCTCCGACTTCGACCACCACGACCACGGCTCCGGCCGTTGAGCCAGCTACGACGCCGGCCACCTAAAATAATGTCTAAAGGCCTTGATCCCTCCCCTCGAGGCCCTTCGAGCCCCGGTTTTCGAACCGGGGCTTTTTTGTGCCTGCGGCAGGATGACACTTTATCGAAACTTGCAGTGCACAGCGCCTATACCCATCTCCATTTCAGCAATAATGGGAGCGTCAATGTTCAACGTCGATCAGATCATCAAAGCCATTCAGACCGATCCCAACACCAAGCGCACGGCCATGACGGGCGCGGCTGGTCTGGCTGCTGGTCTTTTGATGTCGGGGGGCAAGCCCACCAAGCTCCTCGGCAATGCGGCCAAGTTCGGCGCACTCGCCGCTGTCGGAGGCCTTGCCTATAAGGCGTGGCAGTCATACCAGGCCAATCAAGGCACGGCGCAGCCAGCGCGAGAAGACGCCTTCATTCCAGCACCAGGCAACGAGACGGCCCATGAAGAATTGGGCAAGACGCTGGTGCGTGCAATGATCGCCGCCGCCAAGGCCGATGGCAAAATCGATGCCGAGGAAAAGGACGCCATCTTCGAGCGCCTGAAGACAATGCCCCTCTCCGCCGAGGAGAAGGCTTGGGTCTTCGACGAGCTCTCGACCCCGCTCGACATCAACGCCGTGGTCGCCCGCGCCGATACGCCCGAGCATGCCGCTGAAATCTATGCAGCCTCGCTTGTCGCCATCACAGCGGATACGCCAGCCGAGCAAGCCTATCTTGAGGCCCTTGCCGCAAAGCTCCGCCTCGACCCGGCTCTCGTGACGGAAATCCATAAGACTGCTGGCGAGAAGCTGCCCCAGGCCGCCCCCACGCCGCCACAGCCATGGGCCTACACGCCATCCGGCAGCAATGTCTGATTTTCTCGATGCCGCGCCCTAGAGGCGCGGTATCACCCATGTGCGTTCTTGATGCTTCCGGCCCGCGCCGCCATCTCTGGCCGCAAGGAGAATGCCATGGAACTCGGACTTTATTCTTTCGCTGAAAACACGCCGGACCCGCTGAACGGCGGGCATATTCAGTCGCCCGCCGAACGCCTGCGCGACCTGATCGAAGAGATCGAACTGGCCGATCAACTCGGCCTCGCCTTTTATGGCCTCGGTGAACATCATCGGCCGGACTATGTAGCATCCTCACCGGTCACCATCCTTGCTGCCGCCGCTGCACGCACAAAGTCCATCAAGCTTTCAACCGCCGTCACAGTACTGAGCTCGGAAGACCCGGTGCGCGTCTGGCAGCAGTTCGCCACGCTCGATCTGCTCAGCAATGGCCGCGCCGAGATCATGGCCGGCCGCGGTTCATTCATCGAAAGCTTTCCGCTCTTCGGCTACGATCTCAACGATTACGACGATCTCTTCGAGGAAAAGCTCGAAATGCTGCTGACCCTGCGCAAAGGCGGCAAGATCAATTGGGCAGGCAGCAAGCACACGCAGGCCATAAACAACATCGCCGTCTATCCTGAGCCGGTGCAGAAGCCGCTGCCGCTGTGGATCGCTGTCGGCGGCACGCCCAATTCGGTCGCCCGAGCCGCCTATTATGGCCTTCCTCTGATGATAGCCATCATCGGCGGTCGCCCGCGTCAATTCGCGCCGCTTGTCGATCTTTACCGCGATACCGGCGCCAAGATGGCGCATGACCCGTCGCTGCTAAAAATCGGCGTTTCTGGTCACGGCTTCATTGCCGAGGACAGTCAATCCGCCCGCGACATCGCCTTCCCGGCCCACAGCGCTACGATGAGCCGCATCGGCGCCGAACGCGGCTGGCCGCCGACCACGCGCGCCCAATTCGATGGCGGCGCAACGCCTGAGGGCGCTTACTACATTGGGTCACCGCAGGAAGTGATCGACAAGATCCTGATGCAGCACGAATGGTTCAAGCATGACCGCTTCGGCCTGCAACTCAGCGTCGGCACCCTGCCCCACGACAAGGTCATGAAAGCCATCGAACTCTATGGCACCGTCGTAAAGCCGGCCATCGATAAGGCGCTCGGCACCTGACATGGACGCGGCGCTCTACGCAGAAATCGTCGAGCGCCGCCGTCAATTCTGCTGGCAAGGATATGAGAGCTATGCGGATGCCGGGATCGAGGGCAATTGGGTCACACCGTACCACCTGTCCTCAGCCAATTTCACCGGACCAGTACTGCTGACTTACAATTTTCTGGATTTGCCAACCGCCTTACGCGAACGGCCGCGCCTGCTCGCACATGGCTATTTGGCCGAAATGCCGTTCAATCGTGTGCTGGATCTGGGCCTGGCACTGGCAGGGCTGAAGCGCAAAGACATTTACGTCACCCATGCCTTTCACCTTCTCGCCCGAGAACGCTCGGAGCGAATCCCCAACGCAGCGCTAGACGCCTCCTTCGACGCCATTGCGCGTCACGAGCTGGTCGAGCGTCAGGTCATCGCCCTGGGTGATGCGGCCAGCCGCCAATGCAACCGCCACGCAATTCCTCATCAGCGCGTCCCACATCTCAGCGCCCGAGGGCTCAGCTTTGCCGAGCGCGCAAAAAAGCTCGCCCAAGCTTTGCGGTTTGCTTCCTGATCTTACTTGGCCGAACGCTTGATCGTCTTGATCGCCAGCGGCGGCACACCGGACTTTTCGGAAATCGCCCGATCCTGTTCTTCGATAGCGGCCTTTGCCGGCTCGTCGCCATCAAGGCCACCAAGAAGGTTCGCATCTACCTTGCGGTTGGAGCGCTGCGAGCCGTCTTCATAGACGACGTCGAACATAACGAATTCACTACGCGCGGTTGGCTTCTTGGCCATGACAACAACCCTTCAAAAACAGGACCGCGAGCCGTCTTGGCCCGCGGTCGCAACAAAAAATTACAGCAGAGCTTAGCGGTAGATGCCGTCGCCCTGTTCATCGATGATCTGGCGGCCTTTGCTCAGCGCCAAAGCCACGAGATCATCCTTGGAGCCCATGCGGTCGGCGCGGATGAACTTGTAGCTCTTCACCTCGCCACCGATGTCCTTCTCAATGGTGCCTGCGAGTTGGTATTCGCTGCCGGCACGCATCTCGATCGCCTTGATCAGAAAACCCTTGTA
>CAJYKO010000266.1 GCA_913775215.1 uncultured Devosia sp.
CTCGCCCTCGATGTTTATGGAAAGGGCCGTCGCGGGGACGTACATGGTGACAACAGCGCTTTGATGATCCCGGTGATGGAAGACCGCGCGGTTCTTCGTCGCCGGCTTCTGGCCGGAGCGTCGGCCGCAGCGAGAATAGACGGCGTCGATGCCGAACGCATGGCAGTGATCGGCTATTGCTTCGGCGGGACGTGCGCGCTCGATCTCGTGCGTGCCGGGGCGCAGGGCGTATGTGCGGCGATCACCTTTCACGGCGGATTGCAGCCGCCCGGCTTAGGACAACAGCCACCAATCGCGGCGAGTATCCTGCTACTTCATGGGTGGAGCGACCCCATCGTGCCGCCGGAAACGGTCGCTGCGGTGGCCGACGAACTCACCGCCGCCTCGGCCGATTGGGAAATGCGGATGTACGGCCATGCCATGCACGCCTTCACCTTCGCCGATGCCAATTCCCCCGAAATGGGCATCCTCTACAACGAGGATACGGCAAGCAGATCATGGTCCGCCGCTAAGGCGTTCTTGGCTCGTCATCTTCAGTAGGCGCTTCCCGTTTGGGAACGGCCCGCGAGACGGTCGGGGCATTCCCGTTGGGATGGGAAAACGAGAAGTTTCGCCTTACTCGTCTCTGGCCGGTGTCGCGCTGACGCGCTTTGCGATAGCAATGTGTTAGTAGAACTCCTTCAACGTGATCGAAATGGCGCGACCATCGCACATCGCCAGCAGGGCTGTCCTGCCGGCCGGCCCCCAACTCCATTGCCTCAACGCCGCTGGTGCATTTGCCGTAACCTTCGTCCCATCGATTGCGCAAATGCGATCTCCGGGACGCAGGTCGAGCGCTTCGGCAGGTGAGCCCTTCATGACGTGGACGATCCGCATTCCGGCATCCGACCACATGCCCTGAATGCCCGACATCGTCACCGGATCTGGCGACGGGCCGACGGCACGGGGCGACAACACCATCACTTTTTGTCCCAGGTCCAGAAACACGTTGAATCGGTCGAGCAATTTCATCCCTAATCGCCCTTCGTCTCCCGCAACCAAAGAAGTTGGCTCGAACGTCACCGGCACCCTGTCGAGCACTTGCCCGCCGAACTGGACCCCGTCGACGCGGCCGATTTCCGACAGGATCATATCGCCGCTCAACCCGACTGAGGCGATGTCCGTCACGTGAAGAGGCGCATCCGATGTGTCCCAAGCGTTCTTTGTGATCGCCAGGCTGGAGTCGTCACCCGTATCGACCATGACGGGCGATAGCACGCGCTTGCCGATGACAATCCTTGTGGAAAAGCCCCGGCCTTTGCCGCGCGGTTCAACCGGCATGACGCTGCCCGCTGGGCGAGGCGATCCGCTTGGCTGAAAGCGGACGCGACGGTGGTCGAAGTCCATCGTAACGGCGTAGGCCGCCAGAAAATCCGCACCGATCACGGCATCCAACGGTGTCTCTGCCGTGGATGACAGCGGCTTTAAATCGGCAACCTGAATGGCACCACCTGCTTGATGGAAACCCGCCATCTGCAGCGTCTCTATAGGCGCGATATAGGTTTGCACCGCCGTGCCGCCCATCCCAGTAACGTTATTATAGGGCTGGTATTTCATGCCGTGGCGCGTAGCCCAACCCGCGTCCACCATGGTCGTCGCAGCCCCGGTGTCGAGCATCGCCATAAGCCGCTGACCATTCAGCACGATCGGGATGATGACGAGGCCATCGGCGTCGCCTTCCATATCGATCCACTTGTTCTGCGCCTCGGGATCGATCGAAGCCACGCCACGCCCCGCTGCGGGTGGTGACGTACTAGGTCGCTGTTTAGCGGGAGCCGGCATTGCGGTGATGGCGGCCAGCATAACCATGAAGCGATATGCTGAAGTTCGTCCCGGCATGGCGTAGCTCCGTTATGCCCGCGCTCGAGGCTTGTGCTCCTGACAGCCTCTCGCCTTCTGGCCTCATCCGCCCCTTTTAGTCAGGGACGATCGATAAGGGCACTCCCGTACGCGCTTCACTCGTCTCGACGGGGAACGGCCAACGAGACGGCGCAGGTGTTCTTAGAATCGATCGAATAACGGAAAAGGGGCGCGCAGGCTGGTGCTAGCCGACCGTGTAGACCTTCTGCACGATGCCTTCTGGCGCACGGTAGGTTTGGAAGCCCATCGCCTCATAATAGCGAAGGCCGGAAGGGTTATCGGCGCCGATGTAGGCATCGATCTTCTCTAGTCCCGCTTCTTCCGCCGCTTCCCGGCTAGATCGAAACAGCGCGCTCCCTACGCCTTGCCGATGTGCGCGCGGACTGATGTGGGTGCCGATGATCCCCCAGCCCGCCGGCACGTCGTAACGGTTGTTCGCTTCAGCTCGAACCAAGGACTGAAAGCCGATAACATCCCCTTCGTCGTCAATCGCTACCGTGCAACGAATACTGGCCGGGTTGGCGATATATTGCCGGGCTACGAACGCTTCATCGTTGGGTCGTTCTCGACCTGTATGCGCGATTATCTCGCGCAGCACTCGGCTGATAGCTGCCGCATCATCAAGTGACGCTATGCGGGTGTCCATATATTCCCAACCTCTGTCCCCGATGCGACCTTATGCGCCGATGGGCACGGCCTGCAAATGAGCGCTGACACTCTGTTCCCGAATGGGAACGACCAGCGAGACTACGCGGGCGTTCTCGGAATCGATCGAATATCGGGACAGGGCTAGGCCGTCAGTTATCTGCGTCCTATGAGCAGTTCAGATGCCTTGGTGATGGTGAAAATACCATCCGTGCTACGGAATGCGTCTTCAACGATAACCGCCAGCTTCTCCATTACGCCCGGCTTGTCAGCGATCGGCAGACTACCGAGATAGCCCAATAGATCGACGGGATCGGTCACGCGAAGCTCGTCGTCGTACCTGACCACATCGACGCTGGCGAACTCCCTCTGCATGAGCGCAA
>CAJYKO010000267.1 GCA_913775215.1 uncultured Devosia sp.
ACGCACCACGCATGAAGGGAGACGCTCGATGATCGCGAAGCTGTTCGTCGCCGGCCTGATGACGCTGCCCACGGCCGCGACCGCCAGGGTACGAGCCGGGCGGGCCGATCGAGCGCAAATATTCGGCTGACGGCCCATGGGCGACGTCGGTGAACCTCAGCGTCACCTCCTGCGCCCGGGAAGGCAATGTCTGCGATATCTGGTACCCGACCGATCTCGGCAGCAATCCGTTGCGGGCGAACGGACCGGCTTTTGCCATCCGGTTATCGTTTCCGCCAACGGCCCCGCCGACAGCGTTCCCGCTGACAAGAACGCGACGTTCCCGCGGCATCTGGCGAGCTGCGCTTCCTCGTCATCCGCTCGCGCGATGGGTCGAGCGGTGGCGGCGAGACGGTGGTCGACGCTGCCAATTATATCCTCGTCTTAGGTGTTTGATCCCGGCATCTGGTGGATCGGGTCGACGATGAACCGATCTGGCTCCGACGCCCAGATCTTGGCGATGGATTCGTAGGTTCTGAGGCCACTGAGCGTCTTAAGTCGGCGCGCAAAATTCTAGGCTGCCATGAAATCGGCGAGGTGCGTCCGCAGCTGGTCGTGGCTGTCGTAGTGGAAGCGTTTGACGGTCGCTTCCTTTATCGTCCGGTTCATCCGCTCGATCCCGGCCTCCGCCGGGGCAGGCTCTGACCGTTGGTCCACGGGTGGTTCGGCTTCGTGAGCCGGTGCTCGATGTCGTTGGCCTCACAAATTATGTCGAAGCGCATCTGACGCGACCAGGCGATGTTGCGGTTCCGCGGCTGCCCGGCGAACTGGATGCCGTTGTCGGTCAGGATCGTGTGGATGCGGTAGGGCACGGCTTTCAGCAGGTGTTCCAATAACTCCCACGCGGTTCGCCTGTCGGCCTTGTCGATCAGCTGGGTGACCGCGAACTTGCTGGTGCGGTCGATGCCGACGAACAGATACAGCTTGTCGTCGGCGGTCCGCACCTCAGCAATATCCATATGGAAGAAGCCGATCGGGTAACGCTTGAAGCGCTGCCGCTTCGGCTTGTCGCCCTCGATGCCCGGGAGACGGGATATGCCGTGCCGCTGCAGGCACCGATGCAGCGCTGACCGCGTCAGATGCGGGATCGATGGCTGCGGAGCGTAGAGGCAGTCATCCAGCGGCAGCAGCCTGTGACGGCGGAACGCCACAACCATCGCCTCTTCCGCTTCGCACAGGGTCGTTGAATGAGGGGCCTTCGGCCCGGTCTTCAGGTCCTCGACCGTCGCCCTCTTGCGCCACTTCGCGACCGTCTTCGGGTTGATCCCCAACTCACGGCTCAGCGTCGCGAGCGAAGCTTGGCGCGCTGTATTGCTGCTCGGACGGCGTGCGTGGTCGTGGCGCACCCATGACGTGCCTGTCCCATACGATCTCCTTCCATTCCAACGAAAGGATCACACCATCAAACTGTGGGATCAATCACCTAAAAATGGATCCACTTGAGGACTATTCGCTAATCACGATGCCGGTACCGCAAAGTTTGGTCCGCACCAGCTCAGCGCGATTCGGTGATACTTTCCAAAGCCACAGATTTCCCGTAGGCTTAAGATCGCTGCCAGGGTCATTTTCTATAAATTCTCGTAAGCTCCTACCGTCAGGCAGTACTTGCGCAAGATGGGATTCGCCGATCATATTGTAAGGAAAAACATCGCGAATGCGCCTTTTCCGCTCTTCTGGCTGATAGCAAGCATACCACTTTTCACCCCGAGCACGGTCTTCCGCACTTTGGCGGTCCGATGCACCACCGCTCAAATATATACCTGGCATTGTGTAAGCGTCGCGCTCAAAACCGAATCCATAATCCCATTGCCACATTTCCGCAATCTTAACGATGATCTCCTCACACTCTCTGGTTCCTACACGCAGGATTTCTTCATTAGCCGTCAGGACCGCGTATACTTCCTCCCCCTCCGGTCCGAAGGCGAAGTCCATATTTAGAAAGCTATCACAACCCGGCATATCACTGTCCGCCGGATTTGCAGCTAATCCAATGCTGCGATACCCCAAAGTTCGTTGGTCAAGCACTTGCCTTTGAAACGCGCCCCCAACCTTCTTATAGCCACCACGTCCAGTACCATCATCAGCGGAAAAATACGTAGGCCGCGCTCCCAGTCTTTCAAAAACATTTTCTATTAGATCATAGCAACGCATCATATCATCAGGCGTGGGCATGTGTTGTGTGTGACAGAAAAATCCGATTGCGGTGGTCTGTGTCATATTCGATCCCTATTGTCCTCGAACAGGATAAACTACACGTGGTTGAAGGGGAGTATAGCCGTTAGCCCGTATCTGCGGATCAAGAAACGTGTTTCGACTTCGTAGCAGATTGACATTGTCCGTCCGGGAAAACACCTCAACTCGATCCACCCTGCCGTCGAGATAACGTGCTAGAACGTCGGGTCTGCGGTTAGGGCTGATCGTTCTTGGGGAAAGCTCCAAGCCGGCATTATAACCTCTGTTTAGATAGACGGCTTCTACTTCCGGATTTCGAGCAAGTAAAATCGCTTCACGGTAGCTCCTGAATGCATGCGCACCATCGTTGCCAGTCTGCTGTGCAGTGCCAAATATCTTGGCCCGAACGTCAGCACGAGACTGCGGTGCAAGCACTCCATTTTCTACTGCCGGGCCTCTCGTGCGTAACGCCGCCCCCGCCGCTAGGCCATCAAGGGCCGTTCCCAGTCCGTAGAAGAGATTCTGGGTTGCGGCGCTCGCACCCAGGCCCTGCGAGAGACCCAGAGCGATCCCGCCGATCGTTCCGCCGCGGACCCTATCGATGTAGGCGGCGTTGGCATCCGCCGTCCGCTGCTGCTTGTAGATTTGAAGCGCTGCTTCGGTGCCGGTGAATGTCGAACCATCGCCCAGCATATATTGCTGAACACGACGCTCGTTGTACAAATTGGCGCGCGCGGCGTTCGTCAACGACTGGGCCAGCGGTGTATCGATCAACGGCCTCGGACCGAATCTGTAGCTAATTATCGGCGGCGTCGGCGCGACCAAGGCCAAGGCCCATTGCGCTCCTTTATAGAAGCTCACCTTTCCGTACTGGGTTGTATATCGGTCGAACTGGTAGTCCGACATGTCCTGGAACATCCTGGTCAGTTCGCGATCGCCAGTGACGACAATATCTCCGGGCTGATCGACGCCGCCTCTGATGCGACCGACTCTTCCGTTGCCGTTACCGGATCCTCCTTGGACACCCCTGCTGCTACCGCCCGCAGCCTGCGCGCTGCTCATTTCGGACCCTAATTCGGGCGCGTCTTCCTCGGTCGTTCCGCGCCCACCCGTTGAAATCTTGTCCGCTACCCAGCCCCCGACGGTCGCTCCGATAACATCGGGCAGCACCCCCAGCACATTGTCGCCGAAGCTCGTGCCCTCGGCGATGCTGCGTGCGGCCGCGCCGGCGATGGCGCCGGCCACGCCCGAGATCATACGGTTGCCGAAGGACGCGGCGCGTTCCGCGGTTGCGGCGCCGCCGACCTTGTCGGCGACCCAGCCCGCCACGCCGCCGACCACGCCTGCCACCGCCACGCCTGCGAAGTCGAACCTCGGCTGAAGTTTCGTCGCGATCGAGATGCCCTGGGTCACCATGTTACCCGTGGCGGCCTGCAGCGCGCCCTGCGCGACCTTGCCGGCGCTGGCGAACGCGCCCGACTTGCCGAACAGCCCGCCCGAGCCGAGCCCGGCCGACACGCCGCCTGCGATCCCTGCGATCGCCACGCCCTTCCAATTGAATTTGTCCTGCATGCCGGTCGCGACACCGAAGGCCTGGCTCGCGATCGAACACGCCGCCCCGCCGATCATCCCGCCCGCGATCGTCGCCGCGGCGGTCGCCGTTACGCCCGTGGCCGAG
>CAJYKO010000268.1 GCA_913775215.1 uncultured Devosia sp.
GCAATTTCGAGCCATCGAGCCCGGCGACGTGCGCGTGGTGTTGATCGAAGGTGCAGATCGCGTGCTGCTCAATTTCGAGCAGGGCCTTTCGGACTATGCGCTCAGAGCACTGGAACGGCTTGGGGTCGAGGTGGAGCTGGGGCGGAAGGTCAAGGCGATCGACGCCGATGGCGTCAGTTATGGCGACAAGCGACTCGAGACCAAGACCATCATCTGGGGGGCTGGCGTTGCGGCTTCGCCGGCAGCCGAGTGGTTGGGGGCGGAGCCGGATCGGTCGGGCCGGGTCAAGGTTGAGCCAGACTTGTCGCTGCATGGGCATCCGGAGATTTTTGTCGTCGGCGACACGGCAAGCATCATGCAGGCCGACGGCAAGCCGGTACCCGGCGTTGCACCAGCGGCAAAGCAGGCAGGAGCGCATGCCGCAAAGACTGCGCTGTTACGTCTGAAGGGCGACACAAGTGCGCATCCATTTTCGTACAAGCACGCTGGCGATCTCGCGACCATCGGCAAGCGGGCGGCCGTGCTCGATTTTGGCTGGACCAAACTTACCGGCGGGCTCGCCTGGTGGGTTTGGGGCATCGCGCATATATACTTCCTTGTCGATGTGAAGAACCGCATCTTCGTCGCGATGAGCTGGCTCTGGATTTATCTGACAGGACAGCGCAGTGCGCGGCTGATTACGCATGGACGCGCGACATCGGCGGAGCCGCTGCGGGAAGTCGAAGAGGGCAAGGTCGGCTAATGCGGCACAATGACGGGCGGGGCGGGCTTGGCGAGGCTTCGCTCCCGCAACCAGATGTATAGCCCGCTGAGAATGACGATCGGCGCGCCGACATAGAGCCAGACATCGGGCGGCTGGGCGAAGATCAGCCAGCTCGAAAGCGCCATGAAAATGATCTGAAAATACGAAAATGGCGCCAGCACCGTCGCCGGTGCCAGACCCGAGGCCATAGTGATCAACTGGTGGCCGAGAAAGCCAAAGATGCCGACGGCGAAGAAGGCGATCCAGCCATCGGGCGTGGTCGGCCACGACCAGAAGAAGATGACCACCGGGAGGAGCACGACGGTCGCGAAAATGCCGACATAAAACTGGCTGGTGGCCGGGCTGTCGAAGGCGGAGACGCGGCGTGTCAGCAGCATATAGGCCGCAGTGCTGAATGCACCGAGAAGGCTGAGGAGAGACGCTGGGTGAAAGGCGTTGGTGCCCGGCCGAACGATAACCAGCACACCAATAAAGCCGACGCCGATAGCGGTCCAACGCCGCCAGCCAACCGTTTCGCCGAGGAAGGGGACGGAGAGTGCGCAGATCAACAGGGGGACCGTAAAGGCAATGGCGCCAGTGACGGTCAAAGGCAGATATTGCACCGCGACGAAATTGCAGACGGTGGACCCGAGTAGAGCAAGCGCACGGAAAAACTGAAGTCTAAGGCTCACCGTCCTCACCATGACCCGCCCATGGCGCGGCAGATGGACCGTCGCCACCAAAGCCAGATGAATTGCATAGCGCAGAAAGACGATCTGGACCGCCGAAATGCCGATGAGCCCCAGCCATTTTGCCGAAGAGTCGATGCCGGTGAACATGATGTAGGCGGCAAAAGCGAAGCCGATCCCAAGGAGCCGATGCTCCTGGGGCGGGGCGAAGGGAGCAGACATTTTCGATCCATGCGGCCGCAGGAGGCGCGGCCCGGATCAAGGTTGGAAGAAAGCTGCCGCCCAGTCAATTGCCGGGCGGCAAAAACTTGTATGGAAGCTCAGAACGTTTCTGCGAGGTTGCGGACGCTGAGCGAGTCGCTAAGGTCAGCCGAGGTAACGGCGATGCCGTGGCGAGGGTGGAAGATCAGGTCGACCGGCTGGCCTGGGAGCAAGGTCAGGGCGTTGTCCGAGAAGTAGCCGGGAACATCGACACTGGCGGTCGCAAAGAGAGCCGGCTTGTCGGACACGAGGGTCAGCACGGCATGGCCATCTCGGTCGGACCACGAGGTCGAGATTGTCGGCCTGACCAGCTCATAGGCCTTGTAGGGCTTAGGGAAATAGTCGTTTTCGCCCAGGACTGCCCCTGCAGCGTCCTTCCAAGAGAAATAGAGGAACTCGTCTTCCGCAAGATCCGCAATCGAAACCGTGGCGAGAACGATTGCTGCGTCTGGGCCCACCGCGCCATTGCCAGAGAACACGGTCCGCTTCTTGCCTGTCACCTTGACCGCTTCGACCTGCAGCGCGACTGAAACGGGGCGACCAGTATCGTTGATGCCCTTTAGGCTGATTTCGGTATTTTCAGCATTCGGCACGGCAACGACGTTGACCAGGCGGAAGAAGCGCTTGGCCATATATTGCATCAGTTTCCACTGCCCGCCGTAGTCAAGGCTCGACCAGCTTGCGACCGGCCAGATGTCGTTGATCTGCCAATAAAGCGTGCCCATGCAGCGCGGCTTGGTGGAGCGCCAATATTCGATGGCAGTCTTGATGGCGAGGCCCTGCTGGATCTGGGAAAGGAACACCATCTGGTCGAAATCGCGCGGGAAGCGGAAGTAGCGCGTCATGGTTTCGAGGATGCGCGCATTGCCACCATTGTTGCGCTGGTGGTTTTCCATGACCGGAGAGGACGGATTGCGGTCCTTTTCTTCCGAAAAAGTCTCGATGACGTTCATCGAAGTGAAGGACTGGAAGCCGAATTCGGAGGCGAAACGCGGGTTGACAGTACGATAGGCATCGAAGCTTTTGGCCGAGTGCCAGACGTCCCAATAGTGCAGGTCGCCACGGGTGTCGGAATGCCAACCGTCCGAGAAGTCCATGTAGCCGAGCGAGGGCGAGGATGGCCAGAAGCGACGATCTGGGTCTTCGTCCTCGACGATCCGGTGCAACATAGAATTGAGCCGGTCGTAATTGGCGATGTAGCGCTCTTTGTCCTTCCGGGTTTCGGGGTACCAGTTCAACGAACCTATGACTTCGTTGTCACCACACCAAAGGGCGATCGAGGCGTGGTGCGAAAGGCGGCGCACCTGCTGGGTGATTTCGGTTTCGACCGAGGCAAGGAATTCGCGGTTGGATGGGTAGCTCATGCACGAGAACATGAAGTCGTGCCAAAGCAGAATGCCGAGCTCGTCGCAGAGGTCGTAGAAATAGTCCGGCTCATACTGACCGCCGCCCCAGATGCGGAGCATATTCATATTGGCAGCCCTAGCGCTTTCCAAGAGGTCGCGGATGACCGTAGGCGTGATGCGCGAGGGGATGGCGTCGGCCGGAATCCAATTGGCGCCCATCATCGTGATGTCGCGGCCGTTGATGCGGCACTTGAACGAGTGGTCGATCTCGTCCTTCTCGATGATCCATTCGAGCTTTCTGAGGCCAATCTTGCGGGTTGTGACTTCGCCTTCGAGGTTGGTTGTCAGCTCATAGAGCGGCTGGGCGCCCTGCCCGGCTGGCCACCAGATCTTGGGATTGGCAATCGTCATATTGTGAGTGAAGACGTTTTCGCCCTTTTGGACCGAGACCTTATCGGAGATGGTTTGGCCGTCGATCGAGTGTTCAAGCTCCACCTCGCCATGGGCAAAGGCGAAGAGGCGAGTCTTTATCGAGAGTTCGACCGAATTGGTGCCGTGGGTCTGGTTGACCTCGACGCTGTCCTGGCGAGCGAGGCGCGATTTGCGCAGCGCCATCGTGCCGTAGACGCCGATGGGCATGGTACAGATGCCCCAATCCCAACCCGCATGGCAGGCCGCCTTGCGGATGAAGTTCATGTGGATGCCCTTCAACCCGTTGGTCTGGTAATTGTAAGTGAAGGGGATCGGGAAGGGGTGTGCGTCAGAGCGGTCCTTGGCGACATCGGGCGCGATGCTGAACTCAATGCGCAGCGCGTTTTGGCCAGCATGGACCTTGCCGGTGACGTCGATGTCGTGGCGGACGAAGCTGTTGTCGGTGCGCGCGATCTCCTCGCCATTGAGGAAAATGGTCGCGATGCAATCGACTTCCGCCAGAGTCAACGTGAGATAACTGTCTATGTCGGCGGCTGACGCCTCAAATGTCCGCTCCATGGTCCAGGCTGTTTCGCCTACCCACATCACGACCTTTTCGTTCTCGCCGTAATAGGGATCGGGGATGAGATCGGCAGCTAGGAGTGCGCCGTGGACATCGCCTGGCAGGGTGATGGTCGTCGCGATGTCGCGGGCACGCGCGGTAAGCGCAAATTGGCCGTGTAGATCAAGCGCGGAATTGAAGCTTGGGATGGTCAAGTCGTCCTCCTGCCGGGCAGGCCCGGCCTCTTCTTGCAGCGGATGGGAGTGCTGCTGAAATCGATTTCGGAGCGCTTTTAGCGTGAAGCCATAGCGGTTGGAATGCCCGCTCACGCGCATTTTTCATCTTTTGCATCGTTGCGATCTGCACGAGATGAGAATGCATAGCGGGATTTACTGATCTATTAGGAAGTTACTGATTAGTCTTTGTCCGGTAGGGGCGTTAGATGTCAGTTTTCCGGCAATTTTGCCGCAGCGTATTTGGTGGGCAGGCGACGGCGGAGCTGACGCTTGCGCAGTGGAATGCCCTGCGCCTGCAAGTGCCGCTGATGTATGTCATGCTGCTGACCAATTCGGTCATTTTGGCATCTACCCACTATGCCGTTGCGCCACATGGCCTGACGCTGACCGTGCCGGCCGTACTGACGGTTCTCTGCGTCATGCGCATAATCATGTGGGTGCGCGAGGGAAAGCAGCAGATTACCGTTGAAAAGGCGCGGCAGCGGATCCGCGTCATGGTTGCCGTTGGCCCAGTTCTGGGCGTTGGCTTTACTACTTGGTCGCTGAGCCTTTTTCCATACGGCGACCACTACCAGAAGTCGCACGTCGCGTTCTTCATGGGCATCACCGTGATCGGCTGCATGTTCTGCCTGCTGCGCGTGCGCAAGGCGGCGCTGGCGATCAGCGCGATTGTGATCGTGCCGTTTCTATTTGTTTTCTGCACGGCGGGAGAACCGACGCTTCTCGCCATCGCGGTCAACATGCTGCTCGTGACAGCCACTCTCACGGTGATCCTCTTGGGCAATTACGAGGACTTTGCCGGGCTCGTTGCCTCGCGCACGGCAATTGCCCAGAAACAGGCAGAAACGCAGGCACTGCTTGAGGAGAACCATCGGCTGGCCTGGCTTGATAGTTTGACCGGCGTTCCCAACCGACGCTCTTTTCACCAGACGCTAGAAGCTTGCCTTTCGGAGGCTGCGGCAGACGGCCGGAGCATCGCGCTCGCCCGCCTCAACCTTGATGCCTTCAAGGCGGTCAATGAGGTGTTTGGCCAGATGATGGGCGATCAGGTGCTGCGGGAAATTGCGCAGCGTCTCAATGGCGCCAAGCCACCGCACTCATTTTTTGCCCGGCTCGACAGTGACAATTTTGCGCTCATCATCACCGAGAATACCGATGCCGAGAGCCTCGAGCGGTTGGGCAAGCGGCTCTGCGACATCGTCAGCGCGCCGATTACGCTGGTCCAGGGTACGGCCCATGTCACCGCTTCAGTCGGGTTTGCCGCGTCTGGG
>CAJYKO010000269.1 GCA_913775215.1 uncultured Devosia sp.
AAGAGATCGGCAGGCAGGCGGCAGCGACCCTGTTGCACCTGCTCGGATTGGAGCCGCAGCTTCCTGCGCATGAAACTGCGGTTGTCCCGCAATTGCAGACAAGAGCCTCGACGTCTTCGGCGTGAGCCCGAAATCCGTCGCAGCCCTTTTTAAACGCATGCGTTGCCGCTATCGAAGCGACAGTTTGAACATTACGCTGGTGAACCCGAATGAGCGCAGTTTCCGGTCCCGTCGAATTCGTCATCAGGGAAAAATTCGGCGTTGCTGAAAGCACGACTTGGGATGCGGCAAGCGGACGGCTGTTCTGGTGCGATATCCCGGCCGGCAAACTTCACGCGCTCCATCTGGAGAGCGGGGAACGCCGCGAGTGGTCGTTTGGAGAGGATGTTGCCAGCTTTGGCCTAGCAACAGCAGGCCGGTTGGTCATTGCCTTGAGCAGGAGCCTTATCCTCTTTAATCCCGAGACCGGCGACCGCGGAATCATTGCAACAATAGACCTTCCGCCCCAAGTCAGCCGCCTCAACGATGGCAAGGTCGGTCCCGATGGCGCCTTTTATGTCGGCAGCATGGATGGCTCGAAGCCGCCGCTCGGCGCGCTCTACCGTGTCGATGCTTCTGGCCGGGTCACGTTGCTTACCCAAGGTATCGCCACCTCCAACGGCCTGGCTTGGACAGAGGATGGCAAAACCATGTTTCATTCCGATTCCCAGGGCGAGATGTTTGTCGATCGCTGGGATTTCGCCCCGTCCTCCGGCGCCATTTCCAACAAGCGACGCTTGCGTGAACACGATCTCGCCAATGGGCGTGCCGATGGCGGCGCCTTTGATGTCAATGACATTTACTGGTCAGCCGCGCCCTCCTGCAGCCGCATCAATCGCTTGGATCTCAATGGCAATCTGCTCGACTGGGTCGATCTGCCCATCGCCAAGCCGACAATGCCCTGCTTTGGTGGACCGGACCTGCGCACCGTCTTCGTCACGAGCCTTGATTCCGGCCTCGATGAGCCCGGCCACGACGGCATCGTCAGCTTCCGCGTGGCCACCTCGGGCCTGCCTCCCTATATTTTCGGCGCCTAGTCAAACTCACCAAAAAAGAAGGGCCGGTCGCGAGACCGGCCCTTCGTCATTCTGTGCCAGCCTTAGCTGACCGGGAACTGCGTTGCTTGCCCCGCGACGATGTACCAAGTCACAAAGAGCGCATTGATCAGCGCGCCCGGCAGATAGCTGCCGGTCCTCCGATAGGTGAAGGTCGAGAGGAAGGCGATGATGGCCATCAGCGGCAGGAACTGGATGGCCACAACGGTGTTGAGCGGCTCGTTGAGGCTTAAAAGATGCCCGTTCACCAGCAACCAGCCGTATTGAACGGCAAGGAAAACCAGGAACCCCAGCGCCAGCGCGCCGATATTGCTCAGATATTGCTTGGCGCGGCTGTCGCCCGTCACCGTGAGGCCGGTGTGCAGGCCACGCAGGGCCAACACGAAGAACAGCGTGAAAGGCACCAGGTAAACGAGCGCGATCTTGGCCTGAAGAAGGCTCATCGGCTTCAGGGCGACAACCCAGAAGCGGAAGTCGATCTTGAAGAGGAAATCGGCTGCGATCACGAAGAGATAGCCGATGCCGACCGTTGCCAGTGCAATCAGGATAGAGCCGAGCACATTGCCCCGTGCCGAAACCTTTTCGCCCCGCAGCACGAAGCCGATCAGGAAGACGATCACGCCATTGAGCACCGCCCAGAAGGCGATCTGGCTGGTGATGGTCTGCGGGAAGAGCGCTGAACCGGGCAGGAGCAGGCCGCCCCAATAGAGGAAGAGGTAGTAGGTCAGCACCGGAATAAAGGCGCTGAGCGCAAACCCGATCCACCACTTGGCCGTGCGGCTCCGATGCGCCGTTGCCACCGGCGCCTGGCGCAGATGCGCGAAGGTTCCGGTCGAGAGCAGCATTTCGAATGTGCCGGCGAGCAAGATGATGAAGCCGACAAAGGCGATCAGCGTGCCGATTTCCTTCCAGAGCCAAATCTGGTCTGAAGAGGGAATGGGCTTGGCGCCTTCAAGCGTCTGGGCAAACCAGTCGATCGAATAGCCGATGGCTTCAGGCGAAATATGATCGCCAGGATGGGTCGTGTTCGGCGTCTGCAGCATGCGCGCGGTGCCGGCAGCGATGTCGCCATAGACATTGCCCGGAACCACCGCGTCGGTCGTGCCAAATACGGCCTGCAGTTTCGGGCTCGTTACCACATCCTGCGCCCGATCGACATTCCACATCAGCGGCGAGAACTCGTCGAACTTGGAGAAGACGACCGCGAGGTTACGCGGCCAGGTGGTCGAGCCTTCCTGGGCAAAGGGCGCCCCGGTGCTCGAGCCTTCGAGAACCACTGCCTTGTAATCGTCCGGCATGGCGGCAGCCGCTGCCAGCACCGTCCAGCCACCCATCGAGTGGCCTTCAAGGCCGATATTGTTGGTGTCGACGATGTCGAGGCTGCGCAGATATGCCAGCCCAGCCGGTCCGCCAAAGCCATTGGCGAAGGCCGGCGCGTCGGAATAGCCATGGCCCGATTGATCGAGCGCCAGCACGACATAGCCGCGGCGCGCGTATTCGATGGCAAAGCCGGATTGGGTTTCTCGGCTATTGATATAGCCGTGGACGGCCAGAATGCCGGGTGCCTTGTTTTCCGCGGTCACGCCGGGCGGCACATAAAGCAGACCGCTGAGCACCTGACCATTGGCGCCGTTGAAGCGGATATCGCGAATGCTGATGCCGCCGGAAGTCTGGATGAAGTGCGCGAGAAGCGCACCGATAAGGATGACCACCCATCCCAGGTGGAATAGGCGAGATTGCTTGTTCATTTTAAAATTGCTCCCCAGCCAGCCGCTGCTTGGGCACAGTCATCCGGCCAGCCATTGGAATCGGTTATAGACCCAATCGAAAGAAAAGCGAACGAAAACGAAAGGTATCATAGGTTAAGCAAAGGCTTGGGCATCAGCTATGAGGGAGCGAACGAACCCGCGCGACAATGCTTCGTGCAACCTGATCGGGTGTCATTGCAGTCCCGTCGATCGCGAAAAGCCCTAGCCGCAGATAGGCTGTGGCGTCCTTGAGTGCCTCAACAATGCCTGATGGATCTTCGCCGCGCTCTTCGAGGCGCCGCTGACGCTCGTGGTCCGCACAGTCCAACAGTGTCCACCTGGCTTCCGGCCAATCGACCATCTCATCCGGCGTCTGTACGCCGAACAAGACTACGCGTTCTGGCCCAATCCTTTCGACCATCGTCTTTATGAGGCCCGCATAGGCGCCCCATGTGCCGGGCGTCTTAGGAATAGCGGCGCCAGCAAGCAGACTGGCAGGTCATCAGCGCGTCCCAATCGAGAACGATCCATTCCGGCAGCAGTTTTGCCACCAAGGGGATGGTGGTCGACTTCCCTGAACCCGGCGCTCCCAGAATAATGTGCATGGGGCGGTCCTAGGTCCTGACTGTCATTCTCGAAAGGGTGCTCAGGGCCTTGAGCAGTGCCCTTGCCTGGCTCATGAAACAGAAAAAGCCGAGCGAACCGATCAATACCCAGACAAGGCTCTGACCAAGAACACCGTCCATACCCGGATCGCTCCAGGCGCCGGCCAACGCCAACAGTCCGCCAAAACCAGTTGCGAGACCGAATGTTACGAAGAACGCAGTCACCGGTCCGGCGAGAACGGTCGCTGCCAAAACCAAGATCATGTTGATCCTCGCTTGAGGCCCGGTCTTGCCGCGGAAGGCGAGGCCACACGCGATCAGGCCGCACACCGCGCCGACGCCTACGACCGCCCCGTGACTTGCATTGACCCCCAGGCGGTCGAGGGCAAAGGCCGCAAACACTGCGACAGCGATCAGTCCCATGGTTGTCAGGATTAGCTTATCCTTATGCAGATCGTTGCCCTCCTCATGCGCCATCCCGGTTGCATCGCTTGTGCTTTGCTTTCTCGCTAACCGCAAGATCGAGAGTGTAGATCGACTAACCCTGCGCAGATCCGACCTATCCGCTACTCTTTCTGCGCTGCACCTGCCTGTGCTAATCGGAAGTGTAACACCCCCGTTGGCGAACCCTTCCGATGTCCAAGCTCGGCAAATTGCCGCCGCTCAATGCCCTGGTGGTTTTCGAAGCCGCCTCGCGGCTGGGCAGTTTTTCGCGGGCGGGCCTTGAGCTGGGCCTCACCCAGAGCGCCGTCAGCCGCCAGATCGGCAAGCTCGAAGCTTTTATTGGCTCAAAGCTGTTTGCCCGCGCCGTTCACGGCGTCCGCCTGACCCCGGTCGGCGAGGCCTATGCCGCAGACATTTCCCGCGTTCTGGGCGAAGTCGCTGCCGTCACCGATGGCGTACGCACCTGGACCGGTGCACGCCAGATTACCGTCGCCTGTTCTCGCGGCATTGCCGATCAATGGTTCACGCCGCGCCTCACGCGTCTGCAGCACGACATTCCAGGGCTCGAACTGCGCCTCAAGGTAACCGACGACATCGTGCATTTGCGGCTCGACGAATTCGATCTCGCCGTCTTTTACCGCAGCGAAAAGCCGCTTGGGGTCAACACCATCGTTCTCGGCCGCGAAGAGATCGTCCCCGTCGCCGCGCCCGGTTTTCTTCCGTTGATGGAAGTGCCCGATCCCGTTGTCATCGGCATCGAGGAAACGTTACGCGAATGGCAGGATTGGCCGCACTGGTGGCGCAGCGCCGGCCTGACGCCGCCCGATGGCCAACGCCGCTGGCTCCTCGGCGATTATGGTCTCTGCGTCGCTGCTGCCATGCAGGGTGGGGGCTATGTCCTTGGCTGGACCTGGCTCATCCGCGAACAGCTCGAAGCCGGCACGCTCGTGCCCATGCACGAACACACGTTGAAATCGGAAGGGCGCTTCTATCTCATGCGCCCCGCCGATCGGCATCAGCGCCGCATCACCCGCGAGGTCGCCGATTGGCTCATTGCCAACAACGTCAATAACGAAGCCTAGGCCGCCACTTCGGTCGGCGGCAGGGTCTCGTCATTGGCGGGCGCCTGGATGGTCTCTGGCTTGGCGCTCTTCCGGCGCTGATGGCGGCTATGGGCATAGCCGACCACGGTGAAAACCAGCCAGGCAGCCTGGGTCAGAAATGAGCCAAGGTTGAAATTCCAGAGCAGCGAGTATA
>CAJYKO010000270.1 GCA_913775215.1 uncultured Devosia sp.
GAAGCGCCGCTACCGGGGCAAAAGCCGAGCGGTGGTGACGGCAGGGGCCGTGCAAATTCAATGCCTTGAGGTGGGCAGCGGTGCCATAGCCCTTGTGCCCGGCAAAGCCGAAATGCGGCGCATCGCAATCCATTATGGCGCACATGCGATCACGCATCACCTTGGCAACGATCGAGGCGGCGGCGATCGAAACGCTACGGCCATCGCCGCCGATCAGGGCAATGCCTGGGCAGGGGAGCATGGGCGGCACGTCGCGGCCATCAACGAGGACGCAATCTGCAGCGCACGGGAGCGCGCGGACGGCGCGGGCCATGGCGGCAAGGGTTGCGCCACGGATGTTGAGCGCGAGAATTTCCGAGGGTGGGGCGCTGACGACGGACACATCGGCGACGGCGAGAATTTCTGCAAAAAGCTCTTCGCGACGCTCGGCGGTCAGTTTTTTGGAATCGTTGAGACCAGCGGGAATGCGCTCGGGATCGAGGCGCACGGCAGCGACGACGACGGGACCGGCAAGAGGGCCGCGGCCGGCTTCATCGACGCCGATAACGCAACGCGCGCCGCGGGCATAGGCCATGGCTTCGTGGGAGAAGTCGGGAAAGTCCGGCTCAGGCGCGAAAAGCTCCGCGCTGGTTTCAAAATTTGCTGCTGCCGCCTTGCGTGCCATCAGCTCCTGCCGGTCATCGTCTAGTCTTTTTCTCAAGCGCACTGATATAAGAGTCTGGCCGGGGGGCAAAGACGAGAGTTTGTTATGCGCTTCGCCATCGCCCTTGCCGCCCTGATCGCCTTTGCCTCGCCTGGCATGGCTCAGCCGTTCCATCATCCCTATGGCGAATGGCGAGAATATTTTCGCGATTGGCTCGCCTCGTGCCCCGACAATATCAACGAGGATGCGACTGATTTTTATGGCTATTCCTGCTTTGCGAGTACGGGCAGCCAAGCGAGCAACAGCGCAAATCTGCCCGCCTATAAGCTCACGCTCATCCGCAACCGACTCGATGGTACGCTCGATGTGGCAATCACCATCGCGACCGACAAAACCGCCTATGACGAGACGCGCCCGATGCGGCTGCTGTTTTCCGGCTCGGTTCCGGTGATACTCAATATGGGCGCGGAGATTGAGACGCGTTTTAACACCACCAATCAGTATTTCGTGGCCGATCCCGAGCTGGCGCTGAGCCTGATCGAGCAAATGAAGGAGCGCACATCGCTCAAACTTGTCGTGCCGATTGTCGGCGAGGGTAAGCCGGCTGAAATTCGGCTGTCACTGCAGGGCGTGATGGCCTCGCTCGATTTCATGGCGGCCAATGCGCGCAAGATCGCGCAATACTGAGACGTCCTCACGCCCACAGAGCTGTTGACGAATGCGCTGCATTCGTGTGGTTTCGCGCCGCCTATTGAAGGACGAACCATGACACTCAAGCCCGGCGCTGGCCTGCTTTTCGATATCGATGGCACTTTGGTCGAAAGCGATCCTCTGCATCTCGAAGCCTTCAATCGGGCCTTTGCGCCCTATGGGCATCATTTCGATCGCGAGCGGTTTGGCCGGGAACTTCAGGGGCTGGCCAATGAGGCGATCGGCGCGCGCTTTTTGCCGGGTGAAACGAAAGAGCGGCAGTGGGACATCATGATGAGCAAGGAGGCGCTGTTCCGGGAACTGGCCTCCGAGGGGATCGAACCGGTGCACGGCCTGTTCGAATTGCTCGATTGGGCAGACTCGATTGGATTGCCGGCGGTGGCCGTGACCAATGCGCCGCGGGATAATGCCGAGCAGTTGTTGAATTCAATTGGTGCGCGGCATCGGTTCAAGGGGTTGGTGATCGGGGACGAGCTTGAACACGGCAAGCCGCATCCTCTGCCTTATCTCGAAGGGCTGCGAATTTTGGGCGCTGATGCGGCAAACTGCGTGGCTTTCGAGGATTCGCGCACAGGGTTGAAGTCTGCGACGTCAGCGGGGATTGCGACGATCGGGATGGCGACAGGTTTGGAGCCGGCGCAATTGGTCGAGGCCGGCGCGAGGCTGGCGGCGCGGGATTATCGGGATGCGGCGGTGTTGGAGTTTATCAAAGGTCGCGTTTTAGCTTAGTGGACCTTGGAGCTTATTGAAAATCCCCCTCACCGCCTCTGCCTTCGGCCGAGCCACCGTTCCCCGAAGGGGAGAGGAATAAGAGGGGCTGCCGGTAGATCGGTAGGCACGAACCTATTCTTCTCCCTCTCGGGGAGAAGGTGGCGCGTAAGCGCCGGATGAGGGTGTCTAAAACAAACTCATCTGTTTGCTTTCGAGCTGGGGCTGGATGAAGAGGTCCGTCCGGAGGCTCGGGAGTTTGGCGTCGAGTTCGTACCGTTCGCGGGCTTTTTCGAAGCGTTGGCGGAGGAGGGTAGCGTAGGGGCCTTCGCCGGTCATGCGGTTGCCGAAACGGGAGTCATAGTCCTTGCCCCCGCGGGTGTCGCGGACGAGCGAGAGGACGTGGCGGACGCGATCGGGAAAGTGGCGAAGCAGCCACTCGCGAAACACGTCGCGGACTTCGCCGGGAAGACGAAGAAGGATCATCGAGGCGCTGAGCGCGCCCTGGGCCTTGCCGGCGTCGAGAATGCGCTCGAGTTCCATGTCATTGATCGCCGGGATCATGGGTGAAGCAAAGATCGCGGTCGGCACGCCGGCTTCGCTGAGGAGCCGGATCGCTTCGAGGCGACTGGCGGGCGAAGAGGCGCGCGGCTCCATCTTGCGGCTGAGCTTATGATCCATCGAGGTCACCGAGATCGCGACTTTCACCAAGCCGAGCTTGGCCAATTCGGTGAGGAGATCGAGATCGCGCAGGATCAGGGCTGACTTAGTGGTGATCATCACCGGATGGCGCGTTTCGAGCATCACTTCGAGGATCGAGCGGGTCAGCTTGTGCTTGCGCTCCGACGGCTGGTAGGGGTCGGTATTGGTGCCCATCGCGATGGGCTTTGGCCGATAGGACTTGGCCGAGAGTTCGGCGCGGAGGGCCTCGACGGCATTGGTCTTGACGTAGATTTCGCGTTCGAAATCGACGCCCGCCGAATGGCCGAGATAAGCGTGCGTGGGGCGCGCATAGCAATAGGAACAGCCATGCTCGCAGCCGCGATAGGCGTTGATCGAGCGCTCGAAACCGATATCGGGGCTGTCATTGCTGGTGATGATGGACTTGGCGCGCTCGGGATGTTCGACCGTTTCGAAGCTCGGCAGCGTTTCGACCGAACCCCAGCCATCGTCGAAATTCTCGCGCGCATGGGTCTCGAAGCGGCCAGACCGGTTGGTCTGTGCCCCGCGGCCGCGGACACGATCGGAACTGAGCAGTTCGCGCCGCGCCAAATCCGCATCGCGGCTCTGGCTGAGGCGTTCAAGGGCTTCGAAAGACGGGGCCTGATAGAGGGCCATGAGAAATCTCCCTAATCCCTGGGCGCATCGGAATCGTCCCGGGAACAGCGTCGAATCTAGCAACCGGAGCGGAACGTAACAAGAACAAAGTTCTACTTATGTTCTCACTTTTTGTTTCGCATTGCAGCGTTGCGAAGCTCGGACTGGACGCCTTGAAGCGGATATCCTATCAAGGGCAAGTGTTTAAGGGGTGGCGCGCCGGGACCAGACGATCAGGCCCGATAATTCTTCCACCTGGCCAGCATATTGTGGCTGCTGACATCCCCTGTCGCAGAAAAAATAAAAGAGCGATGTCGAACCGTAAAGACGCGGAGCGTCGTACGGATGTCGCGCGCTTGAGAGAGGGTTTGGAAATGACAACTGATACTGCTGCCTTTGATGGCTTGCCGCAAAGCGCACCGCATCACCCTGACAATGCTGCGCGCAATCGGCTGGTGATCGGCCTGCTGTTGGTTTCGACCTTCGTGGTGTTTCTCAACGAAACCATCATGAGCGTCGCCATCCCGCACCTGATGACCGACCTTCGGATTAGTGCCAGCACCGCGCAATGGCTGACGACGGCATTCCTTCTGACCATGGCCGTAGTGATCCCGATCACGGGCTTTCTGCTGCAGCGGCTGAATACGAGGCCGATCTATATGATCGCCATGACGGTCTTTGCGGTCGGTACGGCGATCTGTGCCGTGTCCCCGGGGATCGAGTTGCTGATCGCCGGGCGCGTGGTGCAGGCCGTTGGTACCGCGATCATGATGCCGCTCCTGATGACGACCGTGATGACTCTGGTGCCGCCCGAAAACCGCGGCAAGATCATGGGCAATATCTCGATCGTCATGTCGGTGGCGCCGGCCATCGGCCCGACCATCGGCGGGTTTATCCTTGCCCATTTCGAATGGCGTTTCATGTTCTATTTCACCCTGCCCATCGCGATTCTCGCGCTGGTGATCGGGGCGAGCCGCATCCGCAACGTGTCGACGCCGCGCTTCGCGCCGCTCGATGTCGTCTCGGTAATCCTTTCGGCCTTTGCCTTTGGCGGCATCGTCTATGGGCTGTCGAGCCTGGGCGAGGGCGCAGAGCATGGATCGGCTATCCCGGCTTGGGTCCCGATCCTCGTTGGTCTCGTTTCGATGGCGCTCTTCGTGCAGCGTCAGTTTAGCCTGCAGAATGACGATAAGGCGCTGCTCGATCTGCGGACCCTGCAGCACCGGAATTATACCTTGGCGCTGATCACCATGGCGATTGCCATGGTGGCACTGCTCGGCAGCTCGATCCTTTTGCCGATCTATACGCAGAGGGTGCTTGGCCTCGATACGCTGCAGACGGGCATGATTCTGCTGCCGGGTGGTCTGTTGATGGGTGTGCTTGGTCCGGTCGTCGGCCGACTCTATGACCGGGTGGGGCCGCGGCCGCTTCTGGTGCCGGGCGTTATCGCTGTTTCCGCCGTGATGTGGGCGCTGACCATGGTCAGCCAATATACGCCGATCTGGGGCGTGATCGCGGGCCATATCGTTCTCAGCATTGGTCTGGC
>CAJYKO010000271.1 GCA_913775215.1 uncultured Devosia sp.
TGCCCATCCTTGGCAACCATGATCAGTTCCTCCCTGCCCCCGCTACGCGCCGGGGCGTCGTGACCGACAGATCGGCGAGCGAGCCTCGCTCTATCAATCGGCACGGCATATAGATGCGCCGGTGTTCCGGCTTGTGTTCTATTTCGTCGAAAAGGCCTTCCACCGCCCGTTCGCCGATATCGCGTCCGGGCTTGGCCACGGTCGTGAGCCCGGGCCAGGCAAACTCGCCCGATGGAATGCCATCAAAGCCGAGGATCGATACATCGCGCGGGCAATCAAGCCCGGCGTCACGCACAGCCATCATGGCGCCAAGCGCCATCATGTCATTGGCCGCAAACACGGCCAGATGCCCGACCCGCGGCTGGGCCAGAAGGCGCTTCATCGCCTCGCGCCCACCCTCGACGGTGTATTCGCCATCTTCGACTGCAAGCATGCCCGGATCAAGATCGCGTTCGACGAAATGCTCATGCACTGCCCGCAGAAACCGGGCTCGCGCAAGGCGCGATTTCGGTCCAAGGATGAGCGCCGGCGCCTTGTGCCCCTTGGAAACCAGGTGATCGAGCCCAAGCCGCACGGCTTGGGCAATGTCCGAGCCGACGCTTGAAACATCGGGATAGCGCTCGGCACTCGAACCGATGAAAACGCAAGGCATGCCGAAGCGATCGAGATCGTCAAAGCTGTCTGACACTGGATTGACGATCGCCCCATCAACTCGGGCGCGCCGCAGCGTCTGCAGATGCGTCGCCTCAGCCTTTGGGTCCCAGTCGGAGGAAAACACGAGGAGCGAAGCCCCGGCCCGCGCTGCCCGATCCTGCGCGCCGCGCGCCACATCGGCCCAAAAAGGGTTGGCGATATCGGGAATGACCAGCCCCAGCATTCCGCTGCGGCCCGATCGCATGCCCACTGCCAAGTGATTGCGCTCATAACCCACGGCCGCCGCCGCCTTGACCACACGCTCGCGCGTCTCATCGGTTATATTGGAGGAGCCTGTCAGCGCGCGCGCAGCAGTGCTTTTCGACACCCCGGCACGATTCGCCACATCGATAATGGTAGGCCGTCGATTGCGACTCGCCACCAAACCCTCCCTCACGCAGCCTTAAAAGCCTCTTCGCGCCATGGGAACGTTACCGCAGACTCTCCTCGATAGTCAACCTCCGCAAAAAATCCCAACCGATGGCGACAAACTCACCGGTGATCACAGCGAAACTCTAAGCAGATACGCCTCTCCAAAAGAAAAGGTTAGACGCTCGATATTGCGTTGCGTCTGATCTGCAATCGCAGTTCTGACGGTGTATCTGGCCCAAAATATATCGTGTGGTTATGGGCGAGAAAATCCTCCGGACCAGCGGCGCTCGGTGATGCTCCCGTCTGAGGATTGCGGTCAAATCTTGGAAAATTGGACGACGCAACCTGAAGGCGATATCGGCTGCCGCGGCGGAAGAGGTGGCTGATATGTCCGAGGCGCACATGCACTTCGTCAGGGTTCAAACTCGTTAGGTGCTGGCGATAGATGCCATCGACAAGCCCGACACTCCTGCCCTCTGGATCAACCTCGCAGAGACGCGCCGTCCAGTCGGCGCTGCTGCCTGTCGAGGAAACCCAGAGCGATACTTCTACGAGCCCTGTAACCTCCGTGTCTTCGGCCAGAGGTTCCGACGTGAAAGTCAGCACGTCGTCTCGTTTCTCTACGGACCGCTGATCCTTAGGGCCCGAGTTTCGCCCGAGCAACAATCCCGGCACAAAGTTCGCGCCCCCGACTGTTGGAACTGGGTTCAGAGTGTCTGACAGATAGCTCAACTGCCCACCGACGTCGCCCAAATCTGGCTTGAGCGTTGTTCCATCGAGAAAAAACCGCTGCTGCACCGTATCGGACAAAGGCCAATCCTCGGCCGAGTGCCAAGAGTTGGAGCCCGAGCGGAAATAGCGAACCCGTGGCGTGTTCAGCGCTTCGCCCCGTCGCGCCGCATCGAAAAAGTCGAGCTGCACGTCTGACAGACCAGCGGTCGACGCTGAATTTCCGTGCCATGCATCCCCTTGCCAATCCGATGGATTGCCATGCGACCAAGGACCGATCAGCAGCCGATCGGCAATGTCACCGGACCGCCGCCGCAGCGTCGTGAAAAGCTCCAACGCGCCTTCGAGGAAGAGATCATTCCAGCCAGCGCTCACCAATGCCGGCACCTTTGTCAGCGTCAGGGCGTCGAGGTGCTCTCGATCGGCTGTTGAGGCCGCGGCATTCTCTGGATTGAACCAATCCGCGGCGTACGGGGCGAGGTTGATCAGACGATCATCGAGAACAGGAAGACGCGCAAAGGCAGCATATGGGTCGTGCTGAAGCTCAGCGAGGAACGCTTTCGCGCGCTCACATTCAGAGGGCTGCATATGGCCAATGCGGCGCTCGAGGTCTGTCGCGCCGAGTGACTCTATGATCCAAAGCAGCAGGAATCCGAGTTCAATCGCGCCGCCACGATACGTCCAGGTATCGCCGTGGCGGCCCGTCGTCAGATGCGGAGAAATTGCGAGGAGGCCCTCCGGGTCGCCAGCAGCGGCAAGCACTTGCGTCGCCCCAACGTAAGACGCGCCGAACATGACCACTTGCCCGTTGCAAAACGTCTGGTCTCGCAGCCAGGCTATGGTGTCGGCCCCATCGTCTTTCTCATGGACAAACGGATCAAAACTCCCCTCAGAGCTGTAGCGTCCACGCGTGTCCTGGATCACGATGGCATAGCCGCGCTTCAGCGCCGGCCGAAAATCCATGGCCGAAATATACTGGGTCCCAAACGCATCTTCCTTGCGATATGGCGTGCGCTGCAGAAGGACCGGCCAAGGCCCCTCCCCGTCCGGCAGCCAGATATCGGCGCGCAGAACACATCCGTCGCGCATCGGTGTCTCGACGGTGTCAAGGATCCGAAAGGCCCTGGTCGTGGTCATGGTCTCGTCCCGTCAGGCCCGGATGAAGCGTTGGCGGATCTGGTCGAAGGACACCGCCAGGATAAGCAGCGTACCAGCCGCTACCTGTTGCCAGGTCGAGTTGATGTTCATTAGCGTCATGCCGTTGTTAAGGACGCCGACGATGAGCAACCCCAAGACAGTGCCGAACATGCTGCCGGTGCCACCTTTGAGCGAACTGCCACCCAGAATGATCGCCGTGACCACGGCCAGTTCGAGACCGGTGCCCGTCGTGCCCGAGGTCGAGCCGAGCTGCGAGGCGCTAACGAGGCCGGTGATGGCCATGCAGACGCCCGAAATGACGAAGCCGAGGAACAGCGTTTTCTTGGTGCGAATGCCGACGAGGCGCGCGGCGTTCTCATTGGCACCAATGGCATAGATGGTGCGACCGAAGACGGTGCGTGAGAGCAGCACCGCGATGCCGACAGCGATGACGAGGAAAAGCACGGCCGAGAGTGGAATATCGAGAAAAGGCCGCGCAATGGCCCAATCGAATCCAGTGATGCGCACACTGCTTGCCCCGCCGATGGAGAGGGTCAGCCCGCGGAAAATCGCGAGCGTCCCCAGCGTCGTGATCAGCGCATTGACTCCGACCACCGTCACCAGAAATCCGTTAAGCATGCCGATGCCCACGCCCACGAGCACGGCAACGCCGACGGCTGGCATGATGCCCAAGCTCTGCGCGGCAATGGCAAACATCAGCGCCACAAAGGCAGTGCCGCTTCCCACCGACAAATCGAACTGACCGGCAATAAGGAGGATCGTGCCACCCGCGGCCAGAATGCCGGTGATCGAGAGCGCGGTGATGATGTTGACGATATTCGGCCAGGACAAGAAGTAAGGGGAATTGATCGTAAAGAAAACGATCTCGGCCAGAAGAAAGATCAGCAGGGCACCCCATTCGGGCGCTTTCATGCGGGCGCGCATGGTGGACGCCGGGACGGCGCCGGTGGTTTGAATGGTGTCAGGCATAAGCGCCCCCTCCGGCAGCTTCGGTCAGCCGCGCCGTTGAAATTTCGTTTTGCGGCAAATGGGCGACCATCTGCCCACGCACCATGACAATAGCCCTGGTGGCAGCCTCAGTGATGTCTTCGTAATCGGAGCTGGCGATGAGAATGCCATGCCCTTGCCGGGCCAGATCGCGCAGCACCTGATAGATTTCCTGGCGTGCGCCGACATCAACCCCGCGTGTCGGCTCAACCAGCAAGAGGAGTTTCGAACCAGCCTCAAGCCAGCGGCCAAGCAGCACTTTTTGCTGATTACCGCCGGAAAGCGTCGCGATCCGCTCGGCCCCATCGGGCCGCGAGCGCACTTTCAGCGTCTTGTGCCATCGGCCAAAGGCTGACGTTTCGATACGACGTGAGATGAACGCACCGCGTGCCAGTCTCCGCCAGCTCGGCGCCGCCAGGTTTTCCGCCACACTGCGTGAGCGCAAAAGTCCTTCGCTGGCCCGATCGGCTGGGAGGAAGCCAAGACCGTGGGCGATGGCTTCGCTCGGATGGCGGAATATCACTGGCTTGCCTTCGACAAGGATTTCGCCCGAGGCGTGAGGCACGGCACCAAAAATGGCGCCGGCCAATTCGGGCACGCCGGACCCAATCTTGCCATAGATGCCGACGATCTCGCCGGGTGCGACACCGACATCTATGTTAAAGAAACTGTCCGAGGTGAGCCCGCGCACTTCGACGAGCCTGGCGGCGCCGGTCTCGGCGTAGACATGATGGTCTTGATGCGAGGCGACCGCCCGGCCGACCATGGCCGTAACCACGGCCGTCTGATCGACATCGGCCACCTTAGCATCGAGCGAAACCCTACCGTCGCGCAACACGCAGACACGGTCTGCAATAGCAAAGACCTCATCGAGACGATGGGTGATGTAGAGGATAGCGACGCCACGCGATTTCATGCGCTCGATCAGCGCGAAAAGCCGCTTGGTTTCCGCATCTGAAAGGGCTGCGGTCGGTTCGTCAAAAATCAGGCAGCGCGAGGCTCCCGCTGTCGCGCGAGCGATTTCAACGATCTGCCGCTCGCCTAACCGCAAGCTCGAAACGGGCGCATCGAGCTGCAGATCCGCCCCGAGGGAGTCGAGCGCTCGCTGAGCGGTGGACCTCATCGCGCCATAATCGACAAAGCCGAGCTTATTGGGCAAAGCGCCAAGCGTGATATTCTCGGCCACGCTCAGCGTCGGCGCATCGGCTATTTCCTGTGCAATGAGCCGGATGCCGGCCTCGCGCGATTGCGCGACGGAGCGAAAGGCAATCGGTGCGCCATCAATTTCAATATTGCCCTCGTCGGCGTGGTGGTCGCCGGCAAGGATACGCACGAAAGTCGATTTGCCGGCACCGTTTTCCCCTAAGAGCGCCGTGACTGAGCCGGCGGGCAGATCAAGGTCCACCCCATGGAGGACCTTGACCGAGCCAAACGACTTTCTGATTCCACGAACGGAGAGAAAAGTCGGTGCACTCATGATTAGCAATTCGTTTCGGGATAGAGCTGCATCATGTTGTCCTTGGTGACGACTTCATGGGGCACTAGGATCTGCTTGGCGATCTCCTCGCCCTTCACTGCCTTGATCAGGTTCGGCAGGATGAGCTGGGCATATTTTTCGGGGAAGTAGGCGGCAGACGCGATGAAGTGCGGTGCCGTCCAGATCTGGCAATTGCCTGGATCAAAGTTCTGCACGCCAAGGTAGAGGTTTTCGGTGCGGTTCTGCGAACGGGCGGCGGCAAGTGCACCGGTCACCACGTCCTCATTGATGCCCACAACGATGATCTTCTGTGCGCCGGGAAGGGCAGTCAGCGTATCGGTCACCTGACGCTGGGCCGTGTCGGCCTGACCGCCGGCACCGGTATCGATGACGCGCAGGTTCTGCACTTCGCCACAGACCTGGGCAAAGCCTTCGCGCATGCCACCCATGCGCATGTCGTTGACGACGCCCACGGCGAGCGATTCCAGCGACACCCAGGCATCATACTGACAGTCGAAGTTTTCTTTGAAGTACTGGCCGATGGCATAGCCGACGATTTGACCGGCATAGGTGTTGGCAGCGCCCACAAAGGCGGTCTGGCAGGGCTGTTGTTCGATATCGATGGCGATGACAGGAACCTGCGGCCCCTCGGCGCAGATGTTTGCGGCAGCCGCAGCATCAGCCTGGAAGGTCACGAGACCATCAACGTTCTGCGTGCGGAACTGGCGAGCACAATCGAGCGCTGCGGCAGCATCAAACTTAGAATCGCAGGTGACGAGATTGACCCCAGCAGTTTCGGCGGCGGCAACCATGCCCTTCTGCAAGGCTTCGGTGAACGGCACACCCAGACCGAGCTGGGTGAAGCCGATGGTCAGCCCTTCCCCGCTGCCCGGTGCGATTTCTTCGAACTGTGCCACCTCCGGCGGCGGCGTGATGCCGGCGTCCTGGGCGATCACATTGGTGCTCGCCATGCCGATAACGCTCAGCATGACGGCCACCGGCCGTAGGCTCCTCAAAATAGTCATGTCTTTCTCCTCCTGTTGATCTTTTGCGGGTCAGACGACCTGCGTGAATTTGAGGCCAAGCAGCTTGGCCAATTTTTCGATGCGCCCGGCAATATGCCCCACGCCAACCGCGCAATGATGCGCCGGCCCGACGGCATTCCAGGCTTCGGTGAAGGCGCGCGCGCCATTGGCAAAGCGATAGCGGCTATTGGTATTGCCGATTTCAAGGATCGGTCCGGGCACGGATTCGCCTTCGGCCACCAGCAGTTCGACCAGGCCTTCACGCTCGATGACCGAGAGCAGCGTCACCGGCCCGTGCCTCACCGACATTTCAACGGAAACGCCGCGCCCGACCTTGCCATGATAGACTTCGAGCGGCCGCACCTTGGTTTTGCCCTGGGCGATCTTGGTATGGCCAGGGCCGTCATGGCCCATCAGGACCACGTCGTCGTCGAAGTCGATGGCATAGTATTCGGTGAACGAGCCCCCTACTCCAAAGGCATCCATGATCTTCATGGCCTGGGCATTCTTGATCTCATATTCGCCCGCCACCGGAACGCCCGATGCGGTCAGTAGCGAACAACCCAGAATGACCGAAGAGATGAGATCTTCGTGCTCGTGACCGGGCACCGATACGAAGAAATAGGCCATTGAGCCGAGATCATGCGCGGCTACCAGCTTGTGGAGCGCCGCCGAGGTCGATGCTGCGCGGCGCAGTTCCGCCGGATCGCAATCCGGCTGGATTTCGAATTCGCTTTCGATGCGGGCCAGCATCGCGTCAATCTCGGCGGGATCGAGGTTCTGCCGGATCTGGGCTAGCTCATCCATTTCGAGGAAATCGACCGTGGTGCCGAAGGCCGCAGATTGCGCGGTCAAATCTGAATAGATGTCGAGCATGCCGCCATAATAGTGGCCCATGACGCCAAGGCGATTATGCGCCATGACATGGGCAACGCGCGCAGCTTCGATCCAGTCCTCGATTTCGGCATCGACATGCGCATCGCCTTCGAGGACGCCCGTCACCTGATGGGCGGCGATACCGGATCGGTTAAAGACATTGATGATCTCGGGAACGGGACAGGCCGCGCAATAGGCGAGCCATTCCCCGGTCATGCGGGTGCGGTTCTTCATGCGATTGAAGGCGGCATAATCGATGGCGCGCTCGGGCTGCAGATTGAGCACCACAACCGGGACACCCGCGCGCCGCACGACGGGCAGAACCGTGGACGACAGCGCATAGGTCGTTACATATAGAAAAAGCACTTCGATATCGGCCGACCGAAACTGGTGGCCCGCCTCGACCGCCTTTTGTGGCGTGTCGATAAGCCCCAGATTGATGATCTCGACGCCTGGCCGGGCAAGCTTTTCCGCGACCTTGCCAACATAGCCCTCAAGCCGCGCCTGCAGCCCCTCGAACTGCGGCCAATAGGCGTCGAGGCCAATGCCGAACAGGCCAACTTTGAGAGGGCGCTCCGAGAACCGGGACGTCTCGCCAGATTGCATTATGCCTCTCCTCGATGCTTCGACATGAAGGCGAAGCGGCGCTTTTTGCGCTCTCATTCGAAAACTGATCTTGAAGAAGACATTAACACTCGATCTCAGTGCGAGAAGTAGGTACCACTTTCGGGAAATGATCTGTTCCATACGAAAACTGACCACATGAAAGAGACAGACTACTTTACCTATCTGCCCGATAATGCCGTCTGCGAGGCGCTCGGCTGCACCGCATTTTCGACCGGATACACGCGGATTCCTCCTGGCTCGGTGTATCCCCCCGTGCGCCATCCCGATGACCATCATTTCATCTGGGAGAAGGGCCGCACCCTGCAGGCCTATCAGTTTGCACTCATCAGCGAAGGGCGCGGCCAGCTGCAATCATCGCCTGACCCTGCCAAGGTGCATGAAGTCAATTCGGGCGATATCATCCTGATGTTTCCAGGGGTCTGGCATCGTTTTGGCCCGGATCCGGAAACTGGCTGGGTCGAAAGCTGGATCGAATGCCGCGGCCCGGCCTTTGACCGCGTCTTCACCATGGGCCTGATGCCCATCGAAGCCCCCGTTTGGCATGCTGGCAGCGAGGCCGAGGCGATCTTTTGCAAGGTGCACGAACTGGCCCAGGATGACGCCATCCTGCATCAACCGACGCTTTCTGTCCTCGGCCTGCAACTTTTGGCTCAGCTCTGCCAATCACGCGGCATTGCCGAGCAAGGGCGCGTTCGCCTTGTCGAACAGGCCCGGCGCGCCCTGATGGAAACAAGCGGCGATGCGCCCGCACTCGAATCTATCGCCCGAGATCTCGGCCTTAGCTATTCGACACTTCGCCGTCTCTTCCGCGAGCACACCGGCATCTCACTGAAACAGTACCAGACCGATGTCCGCATCCGCCGAGCCTGCGAACTCCTGCGTAATTCCGACCGCTCGATCAAGGCGATCTCAGGCTATCTGGGTTATAGCTCGCCATTCCATTTTTCCGCGCAGTTCAAAAAATCCACCGGCCTTGCGCCGTCGGAATGGCGAGCAAGAAATCGCCTCGAGTCATATTAGCGACGGGTGGCACCCCAAGTTACCGATTAAGACTACGCGTCCGTTCGCCCCGATCAACGATCAGTCCACTCTGGTTTTGGTAAGGTTGAGAACAATCAGCCTTGGAAAGTCGGATGCTTGCTGATCAAACAAGATAACGCATAGTGCTCCGAGAGAAGGCAATCAGCTGCCGGAGCGGATGTCTTCGATAACGGGCGATATGCGATCGATTGTAACGCCGAACCTTTTGATAGCTCCCGTTCGCTCGAGGGCCAGGGTTTCGAAGTCGATGCTACTGGCCACGTCAAGGATGGTTTGCGCTTCAGAAAGAAGGCTGGTCCAGGCCTGCAGAGAGTTGCAAAATCGCAAAGCATCTTCCGGGCAAGGTCGGAGCGCTGGAGCAAGGCCACTACGGCACAACTGTATCGCGGGCTGCAACCCGGAATGAGTTTCGGCTCGATCAAGAGCTCGCACCAGTAATCGTTACATCATTCAGCTCAGATGGGCCATGCCCATCGACGGGAGTGGTATCGCCACCCCGAGGTCAAGAGCTCGACCTCAGCCTAGGGGTGGTCTTTGCAAGCGATCTTGAAGCGCAGCGACAATCCAAGAGGACAGCCGCCGAGAAGTTTTGCGAAAACTAGGCCTCAATCAGGCGGATAGCCTGACGGAGGGCTGCGGCGGTCCGGTTAGCACCACGCAACAATTGCGTACGGGCAAAGCCGATTGTCTGGGGCCCATGACTCTTGAGTTCGGCCGCTACCGAAATCGCCGGCAGGCCTGGCACTGGCAAGGCTGGATCGTGGGTAAAGCGTGGGCCACGTGTGTAGTTGAGTGGTACGAGGATGCGGGCAAGCTGTTGGATCGCAGCATTGGCAGCTGCCTCTGAAACAGTGCCGGACGAGATACCTTCATAGAAGGTATCGAGCGCAGTGCTGAGATCTGCTAGTTCGGACGCTACCGGCTCAAGCAGCGCGGCGTCTTCACCTGCAGCCTTCTCATACTTGGCCAGCGTCGCCTTGAATTCAGCCGTGGTCGCGCGCCAGTCGAATGGCAGAACCGGCGCATTCGCCACCGCCATGATGCCAGCGAGATAAACCTTGATATCGCGAATGAGAATATCGCGATCGGCAATGTCCATCAGGTCGTTTTCAGTGTGCCAGGCAATGTTCCCGCCGCAGCCGCCAACAGTGTAATAGTCCATTTCCTTGCGCTTCTCGACTGTCATGGTAGAAGACAGCATGAAAAAGCTCGAAAGCCCGATGTTATTGAAAGAATAGTCGCCCGCTCGCAGCGGCCGCTCACCGTGGAACGGCAGATTTGCCACCTCGCGGACGATATCAGTGCAAAGGACACTGGCTTCGCTCATCACAGCGACGTTTTCATAGACATCGGCCCAGCGGCAGCCGGGGCTGTCGCAGTTAACCTGAGCGACGCAGTTTTCGTCGAGATCGAGCGCGAACGCATCGGCGTACCAGGCGGAACCAGCATATCGACCAGTGGAGTGGCCAGGCCACCAGGCAATGCGCACCGAACGACGGAGATCACCTCGGTTATGCCAGAGCACACGGGCGATTTCGAGCATGGCCGCATCCCCGGTGGCATTGTCGCCCACACCAACATCCCAGCTGTCATAATGACCGGCAAGCAGCACAAATTTTTCCGGCTCGACCGTACCTGGCACATCGACCACCGGCACGAGCGACTTGAACCAGCCCTCTTCGAGCCGGGTTCTGACGGTCACACTGCCTCCGGCCTTGGCCAGCGCAATCAACTCCTGGCCGTCGGGGTTGTTGACAACGGCAACCGGGATCGACGGCTTGCGCGGCAGTCCATCGAGATCTGGCGAACCCCAGACCGACGAGCAGATTCCCCAGTGCCGGTCGACGCCGGGATTGACCGCGATAACGCCAATGGCGCCCTTCTCCTGGAATTCGAGCACCTTGTTGGGTGAGGCAAAGCCATCAGTCAGCACGATCTTGCCGCGAATACGATCTTCGGCCGCAGCTGCCTCATCCCTATTCTTTTCGTAAAAGCTGCCAACGCTCGCCGCAAGTGCGCCCGGCACGTGATGCAGGACGCCACTCATGCCCTCCGGACAGCTCAGCGAATAGGCCGGAGGCTTTGAGGCATAGGTCTTGCCATTGGCTTCGACCGAGGCCTCGTACGGAATCGAGAGATAAAGTGACGCTTCGAGCACTTCGACCGGTACGCCAAGCTCTCCAAGGCGCCGCGCGATATCGTGGGCTGAAGCTTCGACATCTTCCGGCTTCCAACGCGGCATAGTGGAGAATGCTTCCACCAGCGGCCACGCCGCGTCGGCATTGACCTGGGCAATTGCGTTTTTAATGGCCGTGTCGAGCATACTGAACCCTCCGAATACGATATGATGGCCAACGATGCCCCAATAAGAATTGTACGACAATCCAGATTGTACGACAATTTTCCGCTAGGCTTTGCGAAACACCCTCGTTACAGTCATGCCGACAGGCCGTCCCACCAAAAATCGAAGACGGCCAAACGCAGGATGACCCACCTATTTTCTTTTGTGGCGACCGATACTAATGAGCGACTTGCGCAAAATCTTTCATGATGACGCTTTGCAAATGGCCGATGAACTGGCCGGGCAGAGTACGCAGACGCCCCAGCTCACTCGTGATCGGGTCTTTGACGCTGTCCGCACCGCCATAATGGAAGGCCGCATCGCCCCGGATACCCGGCTGACCGAGCGCGAGCTCTGCGAAGCCTTCAGCATTAGCCGGACCGTGGTGCGCGAGGTCGCGCGTCGGCTCGAGGCGGAAAAACTGGTCACCGTTGTCCCACACAGTGGCCTACGCGTTGCACGCCTCACGCGAAAACACGTGCACGAAATCTACGAAATTCGCACCGAGCTTGAAGCGATCACCGTGCGCAGTTTCCTCACCTGCGCCACGGACGAAGATATTGCCGCCGCCCAGGATTTCGGTCGCCGTCTCCTCGAAGCCGGTTCAAACGGCGACAAGGTCGGCATGGCCGAGACCATGTCGAAATTCCTGCGCTTCATGACCGATGTCGCGGACAACCAGATCGCAGCGGAAATGCTCGATCAGCTCCGCTCGCGCGTCAACATGCTCCGCATCTACGCCATGGACGAGCCGGGACAGCTCGAAACCGGCATGGAAGGCGTGCGCGCCATCATCGCTGGTATCACCGCCCGCGATATCGCCGCTGCCGAGCGCGCCACCCGGATCTAT
>CAJYKO010000272.1 GCA_913775215.1 uncultured Devosia sp.
CGAAGGTCAGCCCCAGCAGCGAGGCAAGCAGCACTGGGCGCCGTCCAAACCGATCCGAGAGATTGCCCAAAACCGGCGAGAACACGAACTGCATCAGCGCATAGGCAAAGACCAGATAACCGCCGATCACCGCCGCATTGGCGACGCTGCCGCCTGTTAGTTCCTCAAGCAGTTCTGGCAGCACCGGCACGATGATGCCGACGCCGATCATGTCGATCAGAACCGTGGTCAGAATGCAGGCAAGGGCCAGTCGGGAGCGTGTCGCAGCTTGCATGCGGAGTTCCGTTCCCTTTCACCCGGGGCTTAACTATCAAGGGCATTGCCACAGCGGCGCCGTGCAAGGCAAGGCATTACCTTATGGCGTGCCCGGAGGCGGCGCCACGTCGTGGCTATAAATCCAGCCCAATCGGCCAAGATGCCCTCTCGGCCCCTGCGCCCGCATGACTGCGTCGCGTGCCGCCGAAAATGGCCACTTCATATGAAAAATGCGGCCATTGCTGGCCGAAAGATTTGCAACCCGGTCCACCCGTGCCTGTCGCGCTTTCGCGTAACGCGCAAATGCGTCTTCCGGTTCGTCGCAATCAATGAGCAGAGGCCCGAGCGTAGCGGCATCCTCAATCCCCATGGCGGCCCCCTGCGCCTGGAACGGCACCATGGCATGCGCCGCATCGCCCAGAATGCCGATATTGTTGCGATGCCAGATCGAAGTCTTGACCGTATAGAGCGGCCAAGGAGTCCAGCTTTCGCCTGCCGCCGAGAGCAAGGCACCAAACGTGCCTCGTCCCTTGAGCGTCGGCGATTTTGGATTTTCCTTGGCCTCTCCGGGGAGAAAAAGCGCGAGGTTCACCTGACCGCGATGCGGCAGCGGGTAGCAGACAAGATGGTGCCCACCACCGAAAAATACTGACACGCGATCCCGTGCAATGAGGTTCTGCGCCGACTCAGCGGGAATCAGCGTCCTCCAGGCAACGCGACCGCCAAACTGTGCATCGGGCCCGCCAAGAAAGTGCCGACGGGTCAGCGAATGCACGCCATCAGCGCCAATAAACGCATTGGCACGGGTGGTCCGCGAGAGACCACTGGCATCGTCGATGGCTACGGTCACGCCGCGCGCATGCGTTGCCACATCCCAGTGGCGGACGCCGAACATGATGTCGATATTGGCAAAACGGCGCGAGGCTTTATAGAGCGCATCCGCCAGATCGGCGCGGTGCATCACTGCATAGGGCGCGCCGAAGCGCTCTTCCATCAGCGCGCCGAGTTGCATCGAAAAAAAGGGTCTGGTTTCGCCCGACCGATATGTCTCGAGCGCCTCGGGCACGAGGCCAATGGTCGAAAGGGCTTCGGAAAGGCCCAACCGATCGAGAATGCGCCGCGCATTTGGGCTGATCTGGAGCCCGGCACCGGCTTCCTGGATGCTATTGTTTCGTTCGAGCACGACAACGGTCGCGCCAAACTTGGCAAGCGTCAGCGCCAGCGTCAGGCCGGAAATTCCAGCCCCGGCGATAATGTAACTACGGCCCGTTCCGGGCATGGTCAGAACTCAGGCGGCCTTTGCCTTGAAAATGGCGGAGGCAGGATTCGCCTGGCCGGCACCGAGTTCAGCATTGTAAATGTAGAGCGTCGAGTAATAGGGGCAGACGATTTCGGTGTCCTTGCCCATGTCGAGAAAGACATGTGGATGATCGAACGGGGGCAGGGCGCCGACGCACTGGAATTCCTTGGAACCAACTTCGATGCTGCGCAGGCCATCGGTGTTGTGAAAGTGCGGGGTGGTGCCGTGAGCCATGGTCTAACCTATAGGGCCGATTTGTTGTGGCGGACCATAACCAAGTGGATGAACGAAGAAAAGGGTCAGCGCTCATCTCGTTGTCGCAACTCCCCTGGTTGGCAAGGGCCTCTTGCAAGCGCTAAGACGGCGGGCAAAGGAGCCGCCAATGCCAATCTTCCAGTCCGGTGGATTTTCCCTCGCCTATGAGACCGCCGGAGACGGCCCTGCAGTGCTCTGCATTCACGGCTTTGCCTCGAGCGGCAAGGTGAACTGGATCGAGACCGGTTGGGTCGATACGCTGGTCGAGGCAGGCTACAAGGCCATCACGTTCGATCATCGTGGCCATGGAACGTCGGATAAGCCGCATGATCCCGATGCCTATTATCCCGCGCGCATGGTCGAAGACAGCCTCGCGTTGCTCGACCATCTCGGTGAATCGCGTGTCGCCGTCTTGGGATATTCCATGGGCGCTCGCGTTGCTGCCTTTCTGGCTTATGACCATCCCGAGCGCGTCGCCGCCGCCATCTTTGGCGGAATGGGGATGAACCTCATCAATGGCCTCACCGACGGCAACGACATCATCTCTGGTCTGCGCGCCCCAAGCCTTGCCGACCTCACGCATCCGACAGCCCGCCAGTTCCGCATCTTTGCCGATCACACGGGATCGGATCGGGAAGCGTTGGCGGCATGCATGGAAACGTCGCGTCAGCCGATGGCCCGCGCCGATGTCCGCCGAATCGAAGTTCCGGTTCTTGTGGCCGTCGGTGAGGCCGACGACATGGCGGGCGCACCCGAGCCGCTCGCCGAACTGCTACCGCATGGGGAAGCCTTCGTTATTCCGAGGCGCGACCACATGCGTGCGACTGGCGATACCAAGTTCAAGGCGGCAGCGCTCGAGTTTTTGGGCAGAACTTTTCTTCCTGCGATAAAAGCGTGAACCAAACGCCACGCCTGACCTTTGTATTGAGCAACAAGATGCTTTATATCGGTAGTTCTCGATAAAGCGGAGCTCGGACTATGAGCGTCAACGTCCAGAAGTCGGCACAGATCAAATCGGTCGACCCCGTTTGGGAAGCGGTACGCGCCGGTGCGCGGCAGATTCTGGACACTGAGCCGTCCCTGAGCAAGATGGCGCTGACGACCGTCCTCAATCACGACACTTTCGAAGAGGCCCTTGCGCAGCGCCTGGCCGCGCGCCTCGACCACGAAGATGTGTCCGCAGACATCATCCGCCAGACCTTTGGTGAAATTCTGCGCGATGTTCCGGCAATCGGTGAAGCGGCACGCGTCGATCTCGCCGCGACGCTGGAACGAGACCCTGCCTGCCACCGGGCCATCGAGCCCTTACTTTATTTCAAAGGCTATCAGGCCATCCAGACCCATCGTTTCGCCCACGCGCTCCTGAAGGCGGGCCGTCGCGATTTCGCGCTCTACCTCCAGAGTCGCTCCAGCCAGGTCTTTCAGGTGGACATCAATCCCGCTGTCGTCATGGGCAAGGGAATTATGCTCGATCACGGGACCGGCCTCGTCATCGGCGAGACGGCGGAAGTCGGCGACAACGTATCGATGCTGCAAAACGTGACCCTGGGCGGCACCGGCAAGTCCGACCAGGATCGTCACCCAAAGATCGGTAATGGTGTTCTTATTGGGGCAGGGGCCAAGGTGCTCGGGAATATCCGCGTCGGCGATTGCTCGCGCATCGGCGCCGGCTCGGTGGTGCTCAAGGAAGTGCCTCCGCGCACAACCGTGGCTGGCGTGCCAGCAAAGGTCATCGGCGAAGCCGGCTGCGCACAACCTGCGCTGGTCATGGACCAGATGATCCTCGTTTACGACAAGGACTGAGGCTAGGCCGGTCCCGCCTTGCAACCCATGGTTCCGACGTTGTGCCCGGTAAAATGCCGAGGCGCAGGGGTTGCCAGCGCGCGGTCGATCACTAGATTGCCGGCTCAACATCACCAGCAGGACGTAGCCCCGTGAACCACCCCGAAATCATCAAGCTCCAGAAATTCCTGCAGCGCACTTTCAACAACCGCAACATCGACGTTCGCCCCAGCGCCAAGCTCAACGACAGCGTCGAAGTGTTCATCGGCGAAGAGTCGATCGGCCTCATCCACCTCGACGACGAGGACGGCGACAAGTCCTACATGTTCTCGATGTCGATCCTCGATATCGACCTCGACGACATCGACTGAGCGCTTTGCCGGCCACTGGCCAGCAGCTTTCGGTGCGGATTTTTCGCCTATCTACGGCGTCATCCCCGCGAAAGCGGGGATCTCCGTCTAACAGAGGTTCCCGCTTTCGCGGGAATGACTCGGTGAAGGGTTGGCAATTCCCGGCGGCATACTAAGCCACAAGAGTGCGACCCGATAGGGAGCGCCCCTAAAGCGCGCCGATTTTCTGAAGTTCCGCTCGCACCGCATCGTCCAGCGACTGCCAATGTTGCAGCGCGTCGGCGTCAAAGCCGATGATGGCGGCAAGGCCGCTGGGCAGCTGAAGAGTGCGGAGACATCTGGCCGGCCGTGACGGGTCGGGCGAGGCCGCGCATTTGGCGACGAAGGGCTGCAGGGCCAGCGGCTCGTACCAGACGGTTTCGCCGGTGTAGCCATCGGCTGGCTTGAGCGGCTTGCCCACGAGCCCGGGCACCCCATCCAACGTCTCTTTTTCAAATTGATGCAGATACACGGCGTCGAGTAGCGCCGTGCTGGCGCGCGCCCGGCTTTTGGGCAGCAGTGTTACGTCTGCCATTACGTGCTCGCCATTGAGGTCCAGCCGGATCGTCAGATCCACTTCGCCCGCAAAGCCCGAGCGCATCTGCTCGCTGCTCCGAAACCACGACTGCGGAATGGAAAGATCGCGCCCGCCAATGGTCTGGGTCACCGGAGCGGTTGCCGCCGTCGGCAGAGAGGCTTTGGCGCGTCCCGCCTGATCGATGCCATAAGCCAGACCCACGGCCCCCACCAGCACCAGCGCGGCAATGCCGGCCAGATTGTAGGCGATCTGGCCGCGGCCCGGCATGGCGGTGGGAGAGGTGGGTGACACTGGGCGCGCCCGTTAACCAGATCCAACGGTTGGAGATGACAGTAGGGCAGTCAATATGCTTAACAAAGCGTTAAGATATTTGAGTGGCGTTGGACGACGGGGACGGAACGAGCATGACCAAGGAACTTCTGGTGGCTGCCCTGTTGA
>CAJYKO010000273.1 GCA_913775215.1 uncultured Devosia sp.
ACTGGTCGCGCCGTTGAGTATCCCGTCGCGCGCTTGCTGGATGAACCAACGCCGAAGTGAGTGAAACTCGATGTTACTCTTCGGCTTCCCATTCGGGCGCTCATCGACGCCAAGAGACCGCCGATAATAGCCGAACGCCTTGCTCGCCGCCTGAGACCGTAGGCCGGTTTGCTCAATCACTGGGGCCTTAGGGTCAACCAAATAGTCCCCCGCCATCTTGCCCTCTGTCAGCCGCTCTACGAGGCCTTCTAGGTCGTCATGCACTGGGATGCGGCGCGTGGCATTTGCGGTCTTTCCGTCGCGGACCATAAAGAACCCATCGACCACGTCTCTGACGCGCAGCCGGTAAATCTCTTCCAGCCGCATCCCTGTCAAAGCGCCCAACTTGATGAGGTCGAGAAGTTGAGGGTCGCTGGGCGTTCCGTTGAGAAGCGTTTTCAACTCATCGGAGGTATACGGCCGCTTCCCCTCGTCCGGCTCCAGGTTCGTGTGGCGGCCGGTCGTCTTGGGTTTTGGTAGCGGGGATGACCAGGGGTCGGTGCCTTGAGGAAGATGCTGGTGTGCGACCAGCCATTTCCAGTAGCTCCTCAGGAACGAAGAGTACTTGCCGACGCTCTTGGGGCTGAGCCCCTTGTCATGGATAAAGTGGCGGTAGAAGGCGGCGCCCTTATCCGGGGTGATCGACTCTAGGGTTTGCCGGTAGCCCTTTTTCTTCAGCCAATCTTTGAGAAAACGCGTTGAGGCTCGCATCGTAACGAGAGACTTGGGCTGATAACCCATGTCTGCCCCGAATGTCTCAAGGTATTCGTCAATGGGCGTGGCGCGGCCTAGTGCCGTGTCCGCGAAGGCCTCGGCCGCACTTTCTCCCTCGCGCTCCTCAATACGCTCCGCCCGTTCGACTGCGTAGAAGGCGTTGTCATCCTCTTCGATCTCAACCTCAGTCTCTCGCCCGAGGCGGTCGGTGAGGGTCATCGTGCGGGCAGCCGGTGGGGTTTTGGCGCGCGCGGCCCTTATGACCTGAGCTTCATCCAAATGCGGGGCCGTTGTTCCAAGTTCTCGGAGTGCCTTCTCAATTTGACGCTTGAAGTCCGACACAATGGGAGGCTTGAGCAAGTTCGCCGTAGCGAGAACAGACGTTCCTAAAGACTGCTTCAGGTGGGCCTTACCGATTATGTGGCGCACCTGCTTCGGCACGATGACGATGACGCGCCATTGCCTTCCGTGCCACTCAAGGTTTGTTCTATCGGTAGTTGCCAAGGGGTAGGACTCCGCGGGCTGATACCCCAAGCTGATACCCCAGAAGGGGCTGGGAAGTCTAGACTTTCAGGCATTCCGGGCGTTTGCTGATACCCCCGCATCCCTTCCCTTCCTCTCCGCCACGTTTCTTCAAATCTTTGCTTATCTACCAATCAGGTTTTGATTGTAGCCGAGCGCTGCGAAGAGATTTGATGTCCGCGGACGCGGTGCAGAAGCAGGCGACGCGAAGTTGGGCGGTGGTTATCGAGAGATGCTCAATAACGGCCTCTGCCGATGTTGTTGCCGCTTTGAGAATGCCAGCAGCCTGTCCAACAACGTTTGCACCGAGGCGGATAGCCTTGGCTGCATCGATCCCGTTGCGAATGCCTCCGGAGCCGATGATCACTGCTTCAGGACATGCCTTTCTGACTTCAGCTATGGCGAGCGCGGTGGGTATGCCCCACTCGGCGAATGCTGTTCCGATCGCGGCTTGTTGCGACGTCATCGACCGCTGCGATTCCACCGCGGCCCAACTAGTCCCGCCAGCACCGGCAACGTCGATGACGGAAACGCCGGCATCGATAAGCTGTCGAGCCAGTCGGGCAGATATGCCCGCGCCAACTTCCTTGACGACCAGCGGCGCCCCGAGCGTTGAGGCCAGGGCCTCAATACGCCCAAACAATCCCCGCCAATTCCTGTCGCCCTCGGGTTGTACCGCCTCCTGCAACGGATTGAGATGGATGATGAGCGCATCGGCGTCGAGCATCTCCATGGCGCGGCGTGCTTCATCGATGCCAAACCCGAGATTGAGCTGAGCGGCACCAAAATTGGCGAGGATCGGAATATCAGGCGCGAGCCGGCGCAGTTCGGAACCAAGCCCGCCGGAATCGCCACTTTCTATAGCAACCCTTTGTGAACCCACAGCTAATCCAATACCGAGCTCCTGGCAGGCGATGGCAAGGTTCTGGTTGATTGCGCTCGCTCGGGCCGGGCCGCCGGTCATGGAACTGACCAGAAGCGGCGCCTTGATCCGTTTGCCAACGAACTGCGTACTAAGATCGATCTCGTCGAGATCGAGTTCGGGGAGGGCGACATGTTCGAATGCGATACCGTCAAAGCCAGTGCTGGCCTGTGACGCGCCTCGACCGCTCAAGACAATGTCCAGGTGCTCATTCTTGCGATCGGATAGCAATGACGTCCTCCCATTGGAGCCTTGCCCCGATTTTCGCGGCCGACCTTTTTTGTCAGCATAAAAATTTTTATGGGCATATCCAAGCTTACGCTAGCGCCCCGATTCTGGTTCACTAAGGTTGTTCTGTTGGCCCTGGGAGACATATCGATGACGTCCATAGGCTCGTCGGCAGCCGAAACTTTTCAAGCCGGCGCCACGATGAGCGGCAGCGACATCCGGGCCGCGATAGAAGGCCGTTTAAGCAAGCTGATCACTTCAGAGGCCAGTGTCTCCAGCAATCTGCACTCGGCCCTGAAATATGCGTTGATGGGCAAGAGCAAGCGGGTGCGCCCTTTGCTTTTGTATCTAATAGCCGAGCCCGACAAAGCGTCAATGGACGCCGTCCTCGATGCTGGCTGTGCGGTCGAGATGGTGCATACGTCATCGTTGATTTTCGATGATCTCCCCTGCATGGACGATGCCTCTATGCGGCGACAACGACCCACCACGCATGTCACGTTCGGACAGCCCACTGCGATTCTCAGCGCAATTGCCTTGCTGACGCGCGCTTTCGGTATAATCTCGAACCTTGAAGGCGTTCCAGCAGCAACCCGCAATCGACTCGCGGGTCTGTTATCCGACGCCGTCGGCTGGGATGGTCTGGTTGCCGGACAAGAGATGGACATCAACAGCCGCGCAACGCTTCGCAATGCCGCCGATGTGGAGCAACTCAATTGGCTCAAGACCGGTGTGCTTTTTGTCGCCGCCGCTCAAATGGGCGGCATTCTGCGCGGTTTGGAAGGCGATCGTCTTGATGCGATAGGCGATTTCGCCCGCCACTTCGGCCTTGCATTCCAGACCGCAGACGATTTGATCGACACAACTGGATCGGAGGCGGAGGCCGGCAAGGATATCGGCAAGGACGGCGACAAGCCGACACTCGTGTCACTCTTCGGACCAGATCATGCCCGCCTGACCTGTCAACAGCACATTGCCCATGCCGAGCAGGCTCTGATAGCAAGCGGCGTCAACGCCGCACCGATCCGAGATCTGATGAAGCTTGTATTTGACAGCCGGCAGAAAGCTGCCTCTCGGTGAGCAGTGCCACGGCTGCATTGGCGATCGCAGGCTTACGTGTCCGCTATGGTGAGCGTGACGTTCTTCGGGGACTTGATCTCAACGTCGCTCAAGGAGAGATCTATGGCTTGCTCGGTCCCAATGGCGCCGGCAAGACAACGTTGATCCGCACCATTTGCGGCAGGGTGATGCCCGTGGCTGGCGGGATCAAGGTTGCTGGCCATGCGATCGGCAAAGGAACCTTGAAGCATATCGGACTCGTTCCACAGGAAATCGCGCTCTATTCGCATCTTACCGTGCGGGAAAATCTCGAAGTGTTCGGCCGCCTGTCGGGCTTAAGTGCTGAAGCTAATAGGAATGCGATTAGGTGGGCCAGCGAGGCTGCCAATCTGAGTGGTCGCCTCGATGACCGGACCGAAATTCTCTC
>CAJYKO010000274.1 GCA_913775215.1 uncultured Devosia sp.
TCGTCGGTGCCGACGAAATTGCCGAAGCGCTTGATCCAGAGACGCGTTCCCCAGGTCTGGCCCTCGGACACCTTGGTGCCGACATCGACAAACATCGGCTTGCCAGGCTCCGGCGAACGATAGGCCGTGCCCACCATCGGCGAGGTCAGCGTACCGGGATTGGAGGTCAGGTCTTCCTTGCTCGGCGCGGGAGCCGGAACAGCCGAAGCGCCGGCGGCAGCCGGTGCTGCGGGGGCAGGCGCAGCCGGGGGCGCGAAATATTGCGGGGCGGGCGCATAGGCCGGAGCTTCGACCGGGTAGGAGCGCGTCACGCGAACTCTGAAACCCTCTTCGTGCTCGATTTCGATCTCAGCAAGGTTTTCCTTGTTGAGCAGTTCGGCGATGGCGCGGATCAGGTCCTGATCCACCTGCGATGACTTGGTCATTCTTGTCGGTCTCCCGGCTTCGCGGCGAAGCGTTATTTCAGTTTCTGAGCCATGGCTTCCAGGGCCAATCTATACCCTAGCGTGCCAAAGCCGCAAATGACGCCAAAGGCGACTGCCGACACATAGGAATGGTGCCGGAAGGCCTCGCGCTGATGAATATTGCTGATGTGAACTTCCGCAACCGGCAGCGCCACGGCCTTGAGGGCATCGTAGATGGCCACCGAAGTATGCGAATAAGCGCCGGGATTGATCAGGATACCATCGGCTGTGCCGAGCGCTTCCTGGATCCAGGTAACCAGTTCGCCTTCGTGATTGGATTGGCGGAAGTCGATGACAAGGTCGAAATCGTTTCCGGCGGCCCGGCAAAGAGCCTCGACATCTGCCAGGGTCTGCGCGCCGTAGATTGCCGGTTCGCGCTTGCCGAGCATGTTGAGGTTCGGGCCATTGAGGACGAGAACGTGCTTTGCCATGATCTCTAGCGTTGTGCACCGGCTCTTTCCGGTGGTGCAAGGCCGGTTACACGAAATGCACCGAAAAGGCGAGCCTTCCCGGTGCGTTGAGGCCAACTATCCAAAGAGTCGGGCGAGATTCAGGCACTTATCAAATGATAACTGCGCTTTAGCTGCAGACGGTCTCCCCGCAGGCGCGCATATTGTCAATCCGTGTGCGCAGGTCGTCGACCCCGATCGCGCCGGGAATGATCTCATTGCCGATGATGTATGTCGGTGTCCCCGTAATCCCGAGCGATTGTGCGATCTGGTATGAGGTCTGGATGGTCTTGGCGACGCGATCTTCACCCATCTGCAATTCAAGATTGACCGGGCTCAGCCCCAGGTCCGAGGCTGCCGCCAGCGCCACGGACTTGTCCACCTTGCCGCGGCTCGAAAACAGCGCCTCGTGGAAGGACCAATAGTCGACATCCGATTCCCCGACCAGAACGCCGATGCGTGCCGCATCGATCGATTCATTGGAGAGGATCGGGAATTCCTTGAGGATCACCCTGAGATCGGGATCCTCGGCCAGCAGCGTCGCAAGATCGGGCAGGGCGGCGCGGCAATAGCCGCAATTATAGTCGAAGAACTCGACCAGCGTGACGTCGCCGTTGGGGTTGCCCAAAACCACCTGGCCCGGACCGTTGAAGATCTGCTCATGCATATCGGCAATAGCGGTCCGCGCCTTGGCATCGCCTTCGGCTTTGAGCGTATTGTCCAACGCCACCGAAAGCCGCTGCAACAGCTTCGGATCGCTCATCAAATAGCTTTCGATCATCGGGTTCAGCACAGCCGGGTCGATCGCTGCCGTTTCCTGCACGGATGCCGGGGCAGGCGCTGCCGCCTCACGTTCGTCGAGCACGCTTTCCACAATGGCACGCACCGCCACCTGGTCGGTCTGCGGCGCCGGGCGGTTAAGCTGGGAATAGCCCAATGCCCCTGCAAGAATGCCTGCCACGGCGGCCAGGACGATAGACAGACGATTCATCAGATCCCCAACGCTTTGAATTCACTCGCGACCTTTTAGCAGACCGCGCGCTAAACTGGCACGGAACTATTGCTTCCGTCTGAAAGCCGGTTTCAATTGTTGTTGAGTTGCACCACGCTTGCCGCTAGTCCCGTGTCCAAACAAGGACACTGCCGATGACCGCCCCCAGCCAAGACGGCCTGATGCCATTTCTCGCCATGGACATCCTCAACCGCGCCAGGGAGCTGGAAGGGCAGGGCAGGACGATCTGCCATCTCGAATTGGGCGAACCCGGTCAGCCGCCTGCGCCCAAGGTCCTTGAAGCCGTCGCCCGCGCGCTCCCAAATCCGCAGGGCTATACCAGCGCCAAGGGCCTCCCAGCGCTTAGCGACGAACTTGCCCGCTACTACGAGCGCCAGCACAACGTCGCCGTCAGCCCGGATTTGATTCTGGCGACAATGGGTTCTTCGGCCGGCTTCATCCTGGCCTTTCACACGGCATTTCGTCCCGGCGCCCGTATCGCCATCACGCGCCCTGGCTATCCCGCCTATATCAACACCATCGTCGGCCTCGGCTTCCAGGTTGCCGAAATCCCGGTTTCCGCGTCCAACAACTGGCACTTGACGGGCGCCCAGATCGAAGCGGCCTACAATAAAATGCCCTTCGATGGCCTGCTCTTTGCGAGCCCCGCCAACCCCACCGGATCGGCAGTTGATCGCGCCGGCCTTACCGACATCATCGACACCTGCAAGCGGCTGGGCATTACCTTCATTTCCGACGAAATCTACCACGGCCTCGATTATCGCGGTCCCTCGATCTCGGCGCTTGAGCTCACGCGCGACGCAATCGTCATCAACAGCTTCTCGAAATACTATTGCATGACCGGCTGGCGCATCGGCTGGATGGTGCTCCCCGAAAACCTCGTCCGCCGCGCCGAAGTTTTGCAGCAAAACCTCTTCATCTCGGCCCCGACACTCAGCCAAATCGCTGCTACCGCCGCGCTCGGCGAACGCGACTATTCCGAAGCGCAAAAGGCCATCTACGCCGAAAACCGCCGCATCCTCACTAAGGGCTTGCAAGATCTCGGCTTCGATCTCCCCGCCGCTGCCGATGGCGCCTTCTACGCCTATGCCGGAATATCGAAGTTTTCCAACGACTCGCTGGCCTTTTGTGAATCACTCCTCGAACAAGCCGGCATCGCCTCCACCCCCGGCGTCGACTTCGATCGCACCAGTGGCCAAGGCTACATCCGCTTCAGTTATGCCGGTACAAGCCAAACGGTCGAACTCGCCATCGACCGCCTGGATAAATTCTTGAAGGCTGGCGCGTGACCGTACCGACACTGCAAACCGAGCGCTTGATCCTCCGCCCGATGCGAGGCGATGACCTGCAGCCTTACTGCGCACTGATGGCCTCGCCGCGCGCTATCTATATGGGCGGCCC
>CAJYKO010000275.1 GCA_913775215.1 uncultured Devosia sp.
GTCTTTACCGCCACCCAGCTCGCCATTCCGCTGATCATTGGTTGGGCTATTGATGGCGGCATGATCGCGGGCGGGAATACCACAAATCTCGTTATCGCTGTCCTCGCCTTCGCCGTGGCGGTGCTGCTTAATTTCGGCGCGTCCTATGTGCAGGAAACGCAGGTCGGGCAGGTCGCGGAAAACGTGCTCTTTGAGATGCGCCGGGCCATGTTCGCCCAGCTGCAGCGCGTGTCCCTCAGTTTCATGGACAAGACGGAGGTCGGCCGGTTGATGAGCCGGCTTCAGGGCGACGTCAATTCCATGCAGGAATTTCTCGAAACCTCGGTCATTTCCGTGGGCGATATCGTGCTGTTGATCGGTATCGTCGTCGTGCTGCTGACGCTTGATCCGTGGCTCGGCCTTTTGACGCTCGTCACCATGCCGATCCTGTTCATCGTCCGCATCTTTTGGTTGCCGCCGGCCAAGCGCGCCTTCTGGGCGGCGCACGAGACCAATTCGCTGACCAATGGTGCCATGGCCGAGGGCATCAATGGCGTACGCACGGTGCAGAACCTTGAGCGCCAGAAGGTCAATTTCGACCTTTATGACGATAAGGCCTATCACAACCTCGAAACGCAGCTGACCGGCTCGAAATTTGCCCAGGTCATGGTGCCGATCGTCGATAGTCTCACCGGCATTTCCATGGCGACCGTGGTGCTCGTCGGCGGCTCGCTGGTGCTCAATGGGTCACTTCAGGTCGGCGTCATCGTCGCCTTCCTCTTTTATATCCAGCGCTTCTTCGACCCGATCCGCTCGCTGACCATGCAATATTCGATCATGCAGCGCGCCATGACCTCGGGGCGCCGCATCACGGAAGTGCTGGACCTGCCTGTGACCATCACCGACAAGCCCAATGCGGTGGAGCTGACCAGCGACATGGATGGCTCAGTGGCCTTTCACGATGTGGTTTTCGGCTATGATCCCGAGCGCCCGGTGCTCAAGCATGTCTCGTTCCGTGTCAATCCGGGTGAGACGGTAGCGCTCGTCGGGCCCACGGGGTCGGGTAAGACCAGCGCCATGGCTCTGGTGCATCGCTTCTACGAAGTGCAGGGCGGCGCGGTGCTGGTTGGCGGGCACGATGTGCGCAATGTGACCCAGGAGTCGTTGGGCGAACAGGTCGCCATGGTGCTGCAGGAGCCGTTCCTCTTCACCGGCACGGTGTTCGAGAATATTCGCTACAACAAGGCTTCAGCGACACGCGAGGATGTCATCGCAGCGGCCAAAGCGGTGGGCGCGCATGAATTCATCGAGCGCCTTCCTGGCGGCTATGACAGCAAGCTCGAGCAGCGCGGCTCTAACCTCTCCCTCGGACAGCGCCAGCTTCTCAGCTTTGCCCGAGCCTTGGTAGCCGATGCAAAAATCCTCGTGCTCGACGAGGCAACGGCCAATATCGACTCTTACACCTAGCGGCAGATTCAGAAAGCACTTGAGACGCTGCTTGAAGGGCGGACGGGTCTTGTGATCGCGCATCGCCTTGCGACCATTCGCGGCGCGGACCGGATCATCGTGTTGCAGAGCGGGGAAAAGATCGAAGAGGGCAATCACGACGCGCTCATGGAGCTCGGCGGGCTTTATTCGCGGCTCTACAACATGAATTATGCCAGCTTCGACGACATCCCCGACGAGCTGGTGGCCCAAGCCAACGCCAAGGCGGCGAGTACCTAAAGAAAAAGGCGCCCGGTGGGCGCCTTTTGAATTCTCAGCGATCAGAGCCGGCGGGCGCGGCCGTCGACGGTCTTGCCATATTTGCCGGCATAGACCCGGGCCGGGACGGGCAGGCGGGAGACAATCCAGCTCACCATCAGCGGCACGAGGACGATATCGTCGACCCAGCCCACGAAGGGGATGAAGTCGGGAATGATATCCAGCGGATTGATCAGATAGAAGGCAACGAACAGCGTCGCAGCCTTCAGATAGAGCGGGGTCTCAGCAGCCCAAAAAGCCTTCCAGAGCTGCACGACTTCCTTGCGGAACAGAACGAGGCGGGGGAGGAGCATCTTTATCATGCACCTTAAATGGCCCTGCTCGATTTCGGTTCAAGAGCGGATCGATCACGAATTTGCGCCACGTGCATTCACACGACTTTGCCCTTGCCGTGTTAGGCATTTGACGCGGCAATATTGCGCGGCCACCCGGTCGGGCTTATGTGTCGGTAAGCAAGTTCGAAGGTGATCTCATGGCCGGTCCGGCACCCCGCAGAAAATCGGTAGGCGTAAATGTCGGCGGGGTCATGGTTGGCGGCGGCGCGCCGGTCGTCGTCCAGTCGATGACCAATACCGACACGGCCGATATCGATGCGACAGTGAAACAGGTCATGCAACTGGCGCGCGCCGGGTCGGAAATCGTCCGCATCACCGTTGATCGCGACGAAAGCGCGGCGGCCGTGCCGATCATTCGCGATCGTCTCGCCGTCATGGGCTACGATGTGCCGCTCGTCGGTGATTTTCATTACATTGGCCACAAACTGCTTACGGACCATCCAGCCTGCGCGGAGGCGCTGGCAAAATACCGCATCAATCCGGGTAACGTGGGCTTCAAGACCAAGCGCGATACTCAGTTTGCGACGCTGATCGAAATTGCCAACCGCTACAACAAGCCGGTGCGCATCGGGGTAAACTGGGGCTCGCTGGACGAAGAGCTCCTCACCAAATTGATGGACGAAAACGCGGTGTCTGATGCGCCGATCTCGGCTGCAGCCGTGCAGCGCGAGGCGATCATCCAGTCGGCGCTCCTTTCGGCCGCGCGAGCAGAAGAGCTGGGCATGCGGCGGGACCAGATCCTGCTTTCGACCAAGGTGTCGGATGTGCAGCACCTGATCGCGGTTTACCAGGATCTTGCCGCACGCTGCGACTATGCGCTGCATCTGGGGCTGACCGAGGCTGGCATGGGCTCTAAGGGCATTGTCGCGTCTTCCGCAGCGCTCGGCATCCTCCTGCAGCAAGGGATCGGTGACACGATCCGCATTTCCCTGACCCCGGAGCCGGGTGGGGATCGTACCACCGAAGTGAAGGTCGCGCAGGAGCTGCTGCAGACCATGGGTTTCCGCCAGTTCCTGCCTGTCGTCGCCGCGTGCCCCGGCTGCGGCCGCACGACCTCCACCACCTTCCAGACGCTGGCAAAAGATATCCAGGACCATCTCAATGTCTCGATGCCCGAGTGGCGCGAGCGCTATCCGGGTGTCGAAACGCTGTCAGTCGCGGTGATGGGCTGCATCGTCAACGGCCCGGGCGAAAGCAAGCACGCCAATATCGGCATTTCGCTGCCGGGCACCGGCGAAACCCCGGCGGCTCCAGTCTTTGTCGATGGCGAAAAGGTCGCGACGCTGCGTGGTGCCGACGTCGCTGACCAGTTCAAGGTCATGGTCGCCGATTATATCGAGCGCAAGTTCGGAACCGGCCGGCAGAACGCGGCCGAATGAACGAACGCAATACCCGCCGGCTCTTCTGGCTTGCCGTCTTGATCCTCGTGCTCGGAACGCTCAAGCTCACCGGGCACCTGGGCTGATCAAGCCGCTTCCTTCCACTCGGGGAGCGGAAAGACACGGTCATAGGCCCAATTGAAGACGAACGCATAGGCCATGTAAAAAAGGGCCAGTGCGATATCCATGATCAGCGCCTGCCAGATCGGAATCTGCAAATACCAGGCGACGAGCGGCAGCATGATGGCGAGAAGGCCAAGCTCGAACAGCACGGCATGAAGGATGCGAATGCGCGTCGTCTTTGCTGTGCCGCCGGTCCAGCGCTGCATCAGGTGGTCAAAGCCGAGATTGTAGATGTAATTCCAGAGCATTGCGACGGTGGCGCTGGCAACCACAATCACAGCCGAGTCGCCGCCCGGCAGGTGGAAGGCAAAGGCCGCAAGCGGCGTCGCGATGATGACGCCGATGACTTCAAAGCTGATGGCGTGACGGATACGGTCTGCGGTGGTCCGCATGGAATTTCCCCTTGGTATCGGGCCGTCCCGAACGCTGAACCCGAAAGGGGGAGGTCGTCCTCACAGGCGCTGATATAGAATTTGGCCCGTTTCCCGGCAAGGCCTATGGGGCATTTCCGATATTCGGCGCGCGCAGAGCAAAAACGCCGGCGCGAACAAGCGCGCCACCGCCCATGTCCGGGACGCGATATTCGGCGAGACAATCGAGGTGATCGAGCGGCAGGTCTCGGCGGAAGGGATCGCCGACAAGAATTTCTGTCTTCGTCACTGCTTCCAAAAGGACGGGCAGAGTATGCCGGGCAACTGCTGTGTCATAAAAGATATCGCCTGCCAGGATGAGGTCGACGTTCGGCAGGCCGGCTCCTGCCCAGCTTTCGAGCATGACCCCATTGGCGTCGGCATTGAGCAACATTGCGGCGTGGGCAAGCGGATCGGGCTCGAGCGCCAAGACTTTTTCTGCACCAGCCTTGGCAGCGGCAATGCCGACAAGGCCCGAACCAGAACCAAAATCGAGCACGCTTTTACCGGCGACGACATTGGGATACTCGGCCAGGTAAAGAGCGAGGCCTGCGCCACCGGCCCAGGCATAGGCCCAATAGGGCGGATCGTCCGCGCGCCCCTCTTCCGCGAGAAATGAGATCAATCCGCTTTTGGGTGTCGGGCGATAAAGCGAGATATCGGGTCGAAAGGAAAGCGGGGCGAGCGCAAAACGGGTGCGGATATAGTCAGCCGGGCTCACTCGGGCAGCTGGCAAGCATCCACCCATTTGCTGCCGCAAAGTTCGGCGAGCCGCGCGACGCTCAGGCGCACCGAGGCATGGGTATCGCCGCCCGCCGGGATGACGATGTCATAGATCTTGAGCGAGGTATCGAGATAGATCGGCAGCGGCGCCGGTAGGCCAAAGGGGCAGACGCCCCCGACTGGATGACTCGTCAACCGCACTACATCCTCTGCACCGAGCATGCGCGGACGGCCACCAAAAGCTGTCTTTGATTTTTGATTGTCGAGCCGCGCATCGCCGCGCGTGACGAGCAGAACCTCTTCGTCGCGGATGCGGATGCAGAGCGTCTTGGCGATCTGGCCGGGTTCGACGCCATGGACGGCTGCGGCAAGCGGCACGGTGGCGGTCGATTCCGCAGTGACTTCAACCGACAGGTCTGCGGCGCGGGCAGCAAGATCGGCGCGGACGGATTCAAGGCTCATCGGGGAAAGACTCAGAACAGGTCGGCTAGGCGTGTTTCATATTTGAACCGCGTCTTTTCACGGATCGGCGTTGTCACCGCGCGGCGCAGGAAGTCGAGCGGGATGTTTTTCGTCGTATCGAAGGCCATGAGTTCGGAAACGGTCACCCGCTCGCCGGCATAGGGGGTGACGGCGATGTCCATGCCCGCTTCCACTCTACCCGACTGCAGAACGCGGCAATAGGCGCCGGGCCGGTTGGCGCGGTGGAAGCGCTTGACCCAGAACTTGTCGCCCATCTTGGCGGCAAAGGTCATGCAGGGTGTGCGGTGGTAGGTGACTTCAAGAAGGCAATCGCCGATTTTGTAGCGGTCGCCGATGGCGGTGTCGGCGCTGACCGGACCCTTGATGACGAGGTTTTCCCCGAAGAGGCCCGGCGAGTTCGCAACGCCGTCATTGGTCCACCAGTCATAGTCGCCCTGGAAATAGACGTAGATGGCTTGGTCGTTGCCGCCGTGATGTTTGCGATCGAGCACGGCATCCTCGGCAATGCCATGCATTTCGATGGCGACGGGTCCCGCCACCGGACGCTTGTTGATGCCGGTCAGGGGACGATAGCCCTCGATATGTTCAGCCTTGCCGATGCAAACAGCGAGAAGCTTTGCCATTGTCAGTTCTTCCGGCTGGCAAAGAATTTCGCCGTGGCGCGCAGGCCATCGGCCTTGGGGCCAAAGGTGCGGAGCGCCAAAAGGGCTTCATTGACCGTGTTGTCCAAGACCTTTCTTGCGCCATCCAGCCCGAGAGTCGAGACCAGCGTTTGCTTTCCTGCCTCGGCATCCTTGCCGGTGGCTTTGCCCATGGCTTCGGGCGTGGCGGTCACGTCCAGAATGTCGTCGGCAAGCTGGAAGGCGCGGCCGGCAGCCTCGGCATAAGCGGTGAGCGCCGAGAGCGCGCGGGCATCGGCGCCACCGATGATGGCGCCCATGCGCACGCTGGCGCGGATCAGCGCGCCGGTTTTCATCGCCTGCATGATGCCGATCTCGCCATCGGAGAAACCGCCTTTTTCCCCTTCGATATCGCGCATCTGCCCGCCCACCATGCCGCCGGCACCAGAGCCGAGCGCCAGCTCGGTGACAAGGCGGATGCGGACGGCGGGGTCGGCATGGGTCGCGGGTTCGCCGAGAAGGGCAAAGGCATGGGTGAGGAGTGCGTCGCCGGCAAGGATGGCCGTCGCGTCGTCATAGGCCTTGTGGACCGTCGGGCGGCCGCGGCGGAGATCGTCATCGTCCATGGCGGGCAGATCGTCGTGGATGAGCGAATAGCAATGGATCATTTCCACCGCGAGACCAGCCGGAAGCGCGGCTTCGGGCGGCACCGAGAAGATCGCGGCGGCCTGGCGCACCAGCAGCGGCCGCAGGCGCTTGCCGCCTTCAAGGCTCCCATGCCGCATGGCTGCGACGACGCGATCGGCAGCCGGGCCAGGCCCCGAAAGCCGCGGACCGGTCAGATAATCGGAAAGGCCGGCTTCGACGGCCCGGGCGCAAGCAGCGCTGTCGGTGGAAAAGTCGTACATAGCTTGTTGCTAACCCGTTGCCCCAAAAGCGGCAAGGGGCGTTACCGTCTTGGCCCGGACGCCAACTGCAGCTATCACCGGATCATGGCACAAAAGGCAAAAGGTTTGAGGCGGGCATTGCGCCTTTTGGTCACCGCGATTGCGGCGCTGATCGCCATTCCTCTTGTCCTCACCCCGGTTTATCTGGTGGTCGATCCGATCTCGGTGCCGATGATCGAGCGCTACCTGACAGGGCGGCCGGTGACGCGGGAATGGCGCGATATCGATCAGGTGTCGGACCGGCTCAAGGCGTCGATCATTCTCTCCGAAGACGGCCAATTCTGCCGCCATTGGGGCGTCGATTTCGGGGCGCTCAGGGTCGAGATGGACAACTATCTGTCGGGCAAACCGACACGGGGCGCGTCGACGTTGACCATGCAGGTGGCGCGCAATCTTTTTCTCTGGAACGATCCGAGCCCTGTCCGCAAAGTGCTCGAAGTGCCGCTGGCGCTCTATATCGACCTCATCCTGCCTAAAAAGCGGATTATGGAGATCTATCTCAACATCGCCGAATGGGGCCCGAATGGCGAATTCGGGATCGCCGCGGGCAGCGAGCGGGCCTTTGGGCGCGAGCCGCAAAACCTGGATTGGCAGACAGCGAGTCTGCTGGCCGTGACGCTGCCCAATCCATTGGTGCGCAATCCCGCGCGGCCGAACAATGGGCTATTGCGGGTGGCGGGGATCGTCGCGGAGCGGGCGCAGATGTATGGCGAGCGGGCGAGTTGCGTCGGAAATGGCGGGCGGCTTGCGCTTTAGGCGTCGTCGCCGCCTCCATGCTCGCGGACGAGCCTGGTTTCCGGCGCTGGTGGCGTCTCATGCGGCCTGCCGAAGTCGGGGGCGGCGGTTTCCTGGCCGGCATTGATGATCGAGCGGCGAATGGCGCGGGTGCGGGTAAACATGGCTTCAAGCGCCTGGCCATCGCCGGTGCGCACGGCCCGCTGCAGCACCGAGAGATCTTCCGAGAACCGCCCCAGCATTTCGAGGACCGCATCGCGATTGGTCAAAAACACATCGCGCCACATGACGGGATCAGAGGCGGCGATGCGGGTGAAATCGCGAAAACCGGAGGCGGAGAATTTGATGACTTCGGACTGCGTTGCGGTTTCGAGATCGGCCACCGTGCCCACGATATTGTAGGCGACGAGATGGGGGATGTGGCTCGTGATGGCGAGCACCATGTCGTGGTGCGCGGCATCCATGCCTTCGACCTTCGAGCCCATGGCGCGCCAGAAAGCGGCGAGCTTTTCGGTTTCTGGGGCGGGCACTTCCGCGCCCGGCGTCAGGACGCACCAGCGGCCGGCAAAGAGTTCGGGGAAGCCGGCAGACGGTCCCGAATGTTCGGTGCCGGCGATCGGATGGCCGGGAATGAAATGCACGCTGGCGGGCAGGTGTGGCGCGACGACCTTGACAACATGCTCCTTGACCGAGCCGACATCGGAGACGATGGCGCCCGGTTCGAGCGCGGGACCTATAATGCGCGCCAAGGCATCATAGGCGCCGACGGGGGCGCAGAGGATGACGAGATCAGCGCCGCGCACGGCTTCGGCGGCGTCGAGCGTATAGATGTCGCCAAGATTCAGCTGGCGCGCTTCGTCCAGCGTCTCCTGGCGGCGTGTCGCGATGGAAATGACGTCGACGAGGCCCTGTCGCCGGGCGGCAAGGGAAATGGAGGAGCCGATGAGGCCGATGCCGATCAGGGCGAGCTTGCGAAAATGGGCGCTCATTGGGCCGCTCCCATGGATTTGAGGATCTTTGCCACGCCGCGCATTGCCTCTTCCGAGCCGATGGAAATGCGCAGGCCATTGTGGATGTCGTAGGACTTGCCGACCTCGCGCACGACATAGCCGCCGGAGAGCAGCGTCTCGAAGGCGCGGGCGGCTGCCGCAGCATCGGGGAAAAGCACGAGGATAAAATTTGCCTGGCTCGGCAAGACGCGCAGGGCGTTGCCGTTGAGTTCGGCGGTCAGCCAATCGCGCCACGTGGCATTGTGGGCGCGCAGTTTTTCGTTGAACTCCACGTCGCGCGTTGCCGCTGCGCCTGCCAGTTGAGCCGGCAAGTTGACATTGAATGGCCCGCGGATGCGATTGAGCGCGTCGATGATGTGGTCGGGACCAACCATCCAGCCGATGCGCGCGGCCGCAAGGCCCATCTTGGAGAAGGTGCGGACCATCACGACATTGTCTGCCTCCCCTACAAGCGCGAGGCCGACAGAGTAATCGGCGGCGGTGACATATTCGGCATAGGCGTTGTCGACGACCAGGAGGATATCGGGGCGCAGGGCGGCATGGAGCCGGCGGACTTCGGCGTCCGAAAGATAGGTGCCGGTCGGGTTGTTGGGATTGGCGAGCCAGATGATCTTCGTGTGGTCGGTGACGGCGGCCAGAATGGCGTCGACATCGGCGGTATAGTCGGTCTCTTCGACCATGACGATCTTGGCGCCGGTGGCCATGGTGATGATCGGATAGACCGAAAAGCCGTAGCGGTTCATCACTGCCTCGTCGCCTTCGCCGAGATAGGTCTGAGCGATCAGGTGGAGGAGGTCATCCGAGCCGTTACCGCACATGATGCGGGCGGGGTCAATGCCGTGTACTTCGCCCAGGGCTTCACGCAGGATGAGCGAGGAGCCTTCGGGATAAATCGCGAGATTTTCTGCGGCGCTCGCAAAGGCAGCGACCGCCTTTGGGCTGGCGCCAAGCGGGGATTCATTGGCAGAAAGTTTGATAACCGTGCTGCCCGGCGCGCCGGATT
>CAJYKO010000276.1 GCA_913775215.1 uncultured Devosia sp.
TCTGCACGGCAACCGGTCTCATGATCCTCTTGTCCGGCGTCCTGGTGCCGGGCGGTGAACTCACCGGCACGCCTCTGACTCAGGCCGCGATGAGTGTCCACATCGGTGGTGCAGGCCAGTATTTTATCGCAATCGCGATCCTGTTTTTTGCCTTCACTTCGATCATCGGCAATTACTCATATGCCGAAAATGCCATGACGTTCCTGAGGCTCGGGAACCGGCGAGGTCTGATCGCGCTGCGCTTGGCTGTTTTGGCAATGGTCGTCTGGGGCGCTTATGAAAGCGTCGCAACTGTCTTCAACGCAGCCGATGCCTCAATGGGCTTGATGGCAACGGTCAACCTTATTGCTATCGTGCTGCTTTCAGGAACAGTCGCCAAGCTGACAAGGGATTATGCCGCGCAACGCAAGGCTGGCAAGGAACCCACTTTCCATGCCGCCGACTATCCTGAACTCAGCGGCAAGATCGATCGGACGATCTGGACCAGAGGCGCGTGAGCCTCTGGTCCAGATCGTGACCCTCGCTCAGGTTTGCAGGACCACCACGGCTACGGCAACCGCAACGACAATCGCTAGGAGCAAGATATGGATGTGCACACTGAGCGCCTGAGCTGACCCAAATCTTGCAAGTCCCTTCAGCCGATGCGTACGGAGGCCGTGGTCAGTCATCCCGGGCTCGTAGAGGCTGGTACAAACCGGACTGAAGTCCGATTGCATGTGCCAGACGAGCGCCCGAAGATTGGCTGGGGAACCGACCGGTATCAGCCGGCGGCCGACCACACGCTCGCCCGCCGCTACCGGAGAGGATGCTTCGACCAGCACACTCTCCGGATTTGGTTCTCGTTGGCCAGGCAAGTTGCGCTGCACGCCATAAAGGTGCTTCTCCGTCTTCATCAGACTGGCTTGACCTGCTGCTCAGGCGCGCGTGCCTGCGACGTGCCGAGCACCAGTGCGCCGAGCAATGACGAGATCAGCGACCCCAGGAGAACGCCGAGTTTGACCTCGTCCTGCAGCAGCGTTGAGTCAGGGAAGGCGAGCAGGCCTATAAAGAGGCTCATGGTGAAGCCGATGCCGCAAAGAAGTGACACCCCATAAACCTGCCGCCATGTTGCATACATCGGCAGTTCAGCCCAGCCGGCACGAATGACAAGTGCCGCCGCCGCGAAAACACCGACCTGCTTGCCGATGACGAGACCGGCAGCAACACCCAGGGGCACCGGATCTGCGAGCTGGCCGATCGACATGCCCGCAAACGACACGCCGGCATTGGCAAAACCGAAGATCGGCAGGATCAGGAAGGTCACCCAGGGCTGCAGGCCGTGCTCGAGCTTGTGCAAAGGCGAATTCATGTCATCAGGACGCGTGGGGCTTGGGCGCAGCGGGATCGTCAGCGCGAGTACGACGCCGGCTAGCGTGGCATGAACACCTGACTGCAAGACAAAGAACCAAAGCACTGCGCCCAGCAACAGATAGGGCAACAACCTGCGAACGCCGAACCGATTCATGGCAACGAGGCCAACGATCAGACCAGCAGCGAGTCCAAGGTTCACCATATCGATCGAGGTCGTGTAGAAGAGGGCAATGATAACGACGGCGCCAAGGTCATCGATGATGGCAAGGGCGGTCAGGAACACCTTTAGGGTCGTGGGCACACGCGACCCCAAAAGCGATAGCACGCCAAGTGCGAAGGCAATGTCCGTCGCGGCTGGGATGGCCCATCCGTTGGGATGGCCCGTCGGTCCCATATTGAATGCCAGATAGATCAGCGCCGGCCCCACCATGCCGCCTATGGCTGCAGAGCCGGGCAGGACGCGCCTTGGCCATGTCGAAAGCTGTCCGTCGATGACCTCGCGCTTGATCTCGAGACCGACCAACAGAAAGAACAGCGCCATCAACCCATCATTGATCCAATGGTGCACCGAGAGGCCGCCGACATAGGCATGAAGCCCATCAAAGTAAGCTGCTGCGAGCGGGGAATTGGCGACTAAAATCGCAAACGCGGCAGCAACCATGAGGATGATACCGCCCGAAGAGGCATTGTCGAGAAAGGCGCGGAGAAGGGAAACGGGACGCGTGGACGCAGCAGACATTGTCGCCAGCTCCTTAAGACACGGATGTTTGGAAAAGCGGTTTAGGCCAGACGCGGCAAAGCACGTGGCGGCTCAGGAGCCACGACGGGGCAAACCAGAAATGCAATGAAGATGGAGTGGCTTTGTTCAGCCAAGCGCAAGGGGGCCATGGGTCTCTTTCGAGATCGTGTTTCGCTGGCGGCCCGACCAGCGCAATCCTGCCCAATGAGAGCACCCAAGGAAGGTCTAGCGACCCATGTCTCAAATTTCAAGCACCATCGGGCCGGGGTTAGCGGCAGGGAAGGACGCCAATCTTCTTCCTGCGTCAATGAAGCCACGGCATCCTCTGCTTCGACCAGCCGGCGCCCCTAGAGCCAGTCAACCCAGATAGGCTCGTCCTGCCATGAGCTGATCCGCATCCTGCCTCGGCGAGTGACGAGAACAATGGTTCGTTGAGGCATTCATCACGGAAGCTGCCATTTGTGCTCTCGATGGAAACTGCGCTGTCATCAGTGGCTATTGCTGAAAGCTTTGGTTCACCAGTTCGGCAGCTTTAAACCCGCAATTTAGCTTACGTAATTGTCCGAAATTGCCGGTGTGAGAGAGTGGCTTCAACGGGAGGCCTACTATGGTGCGCGCACTGGCTGCAGTTCTGCTTTTTTCGCTTTCTTCGGCTGCTATGGCGGCAGGCTGGACCGCCGACCGGGTGCGGGGCGAGGTGCTGGTAGAGTCGGGCGGCGGGTGGC
>CAJYKO010000277.1 GCA_913775215.1 uncultured Devosia sp.
GCTGCGCTGAAGGGCTTGGATTTGACACCCTGGCGCGAAATGGCGTTCGATAGCGCGAGGGCATTGATCATGGTGCCGAGCATGCCCATGAGATCTGCGGTCACGCGATCCGTGCCATCAGCAGCGCCTGCCATGCCGCGGAAAATGTTGCCGCCGCCGACAACAATGGCAACCTGTGTCACGGTGCGCGCGACGTCAGCGATCTGACGGGCAACAGCCTGGAGAAACGGCGGTTCGATGCCGAAGGAATTGTCCCCCGCCAGCGCCTCGCCCGACACCTTGAGCAGAATGCGCTTGTAAGCCGACGCCATGGGAGACCTCACGTTGGGAGCTGCGGGCTCGCGACTCTGCAAGGCCCTCGAAACACTAGGGCATAATTGCCGCAAGCTGAAGGCCGAGCCACGCAGGAAGTAAATGCAAAACGTACGGGGCTCAATCCGGCTGGCCGGAGAGCGGAGGACGGGCCATTGCTGGCCCGTCCAAAAGTCATCAGGCCTTAACGCCTGCAGTCGCGGCAACTTCGGCAGCGAAGTCGGTTTCAACCTTTTCAATGCCTTCGCCGAGGGCATAGCGCACGAACTTGGTCAGCTTGACCGGTGCACCGACTTCCTTCTCGGCATTCTTGACCGCATCGCCAACCTTGGTTTCGCCGTCGATAACGAAGGTCTGCGCAAGCAGCGTGACTTCTTCGTAATACTTGCGGAGACGGCCTTCGACCATCTTCTCGGCGATGTCTGCGGGCTTGCCCGATTCCTTGACCTGCTCAAGAATGATGGCGCGCTCGCGGGCCACGACGTCCTGATCCAGTTCGCTCGAATCGACAGCCAGCGGATTGGTGGCAGCGATGTGCATAGCAAGCTGCTTGCCGAGTGCCGACAGCGCAGCCTTATCGCCGGTCGATTCCAGCGCGACGAGGATGCCGATCTTGCCGAGGCCCGACTTGACCGCGTTGTGCACATAGCTTTCGACCACGCCATCGGTGACGGACAGGGTCTGCGTGCGACGCAGGTTCATGTTCTCGCCGATCTTGGAGATGGCTTCGGTGAGTTCGGCCTGAACCGAGTGACCGGTGCCTGGGAACGGCATTTCGCCGAGCTTGGCAACGTCGCCATTGGCGTCGAGAGCAAGCTTGGCAACGGTGCTGACGATGTTCTGGAACTGCTCGTTGCGACCAACAAAGTCGGTTTCAGAGTTCACTTCGACGACGGCGGCAGTGGTGCCGTTGGTGGCAACACCGACGAGACCTTCGGCAGCAACGCGGTCAGCCTTCTTGGCAGCCTTGGCAAGACCACGGGTGCGCAGCCAATCGACTGCAGCTTCCATGTCGCCATTGGTTTCGGCCAGGGCCTTCTTGCAGTCCATCATGCCGACGCCGGTCGACTCGCGGAGCTGCTTAACCATTGCAGCAGTGATTTCCATGGGTTCACCTTTCGGCGGCCCCACAAGGGGACCGCATAGTTTCGTTCATGACGATTCCGGAAATACCGGACTTAGTTGACAGCTTCGCCTTCCGCCGGGAGATCTTCAGCCGGAGCTTCCGAAGAAGCGCCGAGATCGGCACCGAGCGAGCTGGACGAACGGCCGATGCCGTCGAGAGCAGCGCGCGAAACGAGCGATACATAGAGCTCGAGGGCGCGGCTGGCGTCGTCATTGCCCGGGATGGCGTAATCGACAATGTCGGGATCGCAATTGGTGTCGACGATGGCGACGACCGGAATGCCCAGACGACGGGCTTCCTTGATTGCGTTTTCTTCCTTGTTGGTGTCGATCACGAACAGGAGCGAAGGAACATTGCCCATGTCCTTGATGCCGCCGAGGTCGCGCTCAAGACGCTCCTGCTCGCGGGACATCATCAGGCGCTCTTTCTTGGTGCGGAGAGCCAGGTCTTCTTCGCTCATCGATTCCAGTTCGCGCAGACGCGCGATGGAGTTCGAGATCGTCTGCCAGTTGGTGAGCGTGCCGCCGAGCCAACGCGAGTTGACATAGTACTGCGCGGACTGCTTGGCAGCTTCAGCAACGAGCGGAGCGGCCTGGCGCTTGGTCCCGACGAAGAGCACACGGCCGCCATCGGCAACGGTGTCGGAGACGAGCTGCAGAGCGCGGCTCAGGGCTGGGACGGTCTGGCTCAGGTCGAGAATGTGGATGTCGTTGCGAACGCCGAAAATGTAGCGTTCCATCTTCGGGTTCCAGCGGTGCTTCTGGTGACCGAAGTGCACACCAGCTTCGAGGAGCTGGCGCATGGAGAATTCTGGCAGTGCCATTTGTTCTATTCCTTTACCGGTTAATACCTCCACGAAGCGCGTGGGACGGTTGCCCGCCACCGGATGGCGTTCCTCCGAGAGGAAGGCCTGCTTCGTGTGTGAGATCGCGCCAGGCAAACCGCCGGACGCGTGGGCGATATAAGCGAACTCGCCCGCAAGCGCAACCCGCCTCGCCCAGCGCGACGCGAAACACTCACAATAACGTCAGCGAACCATCGCCCGCCTAGACTGTTAACCAGTCATAGACCCGCGCAACGACGTGGGGACAAGGGTGAAAGCCCCTGAGTGGGGGAGGATGGGCCATTGGCTCGCCTCCTCCGCGTTTTTATCCTCTCGACCTTGAGCCGATTCTGGCCTGCAGAATCTCTTCGGGCTAATG
>CAJYKO010000278.1 GCA_913775215.1 uncultured Devosia sp.
CGGTCGAGCGGCCGCGGAGGCCAAGCAGCGTCGCCTGGGGCGCGGCGCGATGGGCGAGCGGCATGAGGTCGGCTTCGTCCCCGCCCGTACCATGGAGCAGGGCGATGGTCGTGCCGTCGGGGTCTTCGGGCGTGAAGAAGCGATGCTTGTAGATGAGGTCGCGATAAATGACGCGCTCTTCGCCGGGCAAGCCGAACTGCGGCAGCATGACCTTCATTGCTTCGGGATCAGGCGTGTCGGGCGGCATGAAGAGTGTCTGGCCGAGCTTTTCGAGCGTTTCGTCGAGCGTGAAGCCGGGGCCATCGCTCGCCATTTCGATCAGGACATTGCCGGGCTCGCGCACATAGAGCGAGGTGAAATATTGCCGGTCGTGGAGATTGGTTAGGCTCGAATTGAGTTTTCGTAATTCGTTTGCGGTGGCTTCGACTTCGGCGGCGTCGTTGGCTCGGACGGCAACGTGGTCGGCGGTGCCGGTACCTGGCGCTCCGGGCCAGAAGCCTGCAGCGTCACGGATATCGAGGACGTCGTCCACCTCGGAAACGAGACGCTGGATCGGGCCTTCGGTGGGGCCGGGTCGAAAACCGAAATGGCGGCTGAGGAAGGCGGTGGTTTCTTCCTGCACTTCGGAGAGAAGGGTGACGCCGCGGATGCGGCGGATGGCGTGGTTCGCAGGAATATCGGTTTCGGGCATGGTCAGCGCAGGTAGATTGGCGCTGACGAGTTTGACGATGACGCCATCGGGGTCGCGGAGGCGCAGGACGGTTTCGCCAAATTCCTGGCCCGTTCCTTCGACCTTGACCTGGTGGGTGAGGGCGCGTTCGATCCAATAACCGATCGAGCCGGGCGCGATGGCGAGGGCGAGTTCGCTGACCTGGCCGGCGCCGGCCTGGCCGGATGAGCCACCCTGCCAGACAAGGAAGGTGATGAGCGCGCCCGGCGAGGCGGCATAGTCGCCATAAAAGAGATGGAGCTGGCGCGCGTCTTCATAGCCGCCGGTGCGCTTGACGAGGCGAAGGCCGAGAAAACCGACATAGAAATCCACATTGGCCTGCACGTCGCCGGCGATCAGGGTGACGTGGTGGATGCCTGATGTCATGTCTTTGCCTTGCAGCGCGGTCGCGCCATGATGTCTTCGATGCGCTGCGGGCGAAAATCCTGCGCATCGACGCCGACGTCGAACTGGCGCGGCACCGGGGTCAGCTTGCCATGGGAATGGCCGTGGAGATTGATCGACTTCTTGCCCATCTTGTTCCAGGTGCGGAAGGGATAGTGACAAAGGACGAAAAGCTGACCGTCGATGGCGAGCTCGACATAATGCTGAATGCTGGCCCAGCCTTTGGCATCGAGCGTCGTCTGCGGATCGTTATTGCCGATGATCAGGTGCTTCGTTCCGTTGAGCTGGGCGAGGAGGGCTTCGATATCCCCGGTCGTGCCGCGCGCGAAATCGCCGAGATGCCAGATTTCGTCATCCGGCACGACGACGGCGTTCCAGTTGGCGATTAGCGCGGCGTCATGCTCGGGCAGGTTGGCGAAGGGCCGGCGATCGATGCGGAGGACGCGCGGGTCGGCGAAATGGTTGTCGCTCGTGAACCACAGCATCAGCGGCTGCGTCCGAAGAGGCGCTCGATGTCGCCCTTTTTCAGCTCCACATAGGTTGGACGGCCATGGATGCACTGGCCGGAATGGGGCGTCGATTCCATGTCGCGGAGGAGGGCGTTCATTTCATCGACCCGGAGGCGCCGGCCGGAGCGGACCGAGCCGTGGCAGGCCATGCGGCCGATAATGACTTCCATCCGGTCGCTCAGCGCCGCCGTGCTGTCCCATTCGGCAAGGCCATCGGCGAGGTCGCGGATGAGGCCGGAAATATCGGAATTGCCGAGGAGAGCCGGGGTTTCGCGCACGGCAATGGCGCGGGGGCCGAAACGATCGAGATAAAGGCCGAAGCGTTCGAGTTCGGGCGCGGCGTCTTCGAGACGGGTGCAGTCCTCTTCAGGAAGTTCGACGATGACGGGGATCAGTTGCGCCTGGCTCGCGACGGGGCCCGAGGCCATTTGGGCCTTGAAACGCTCATAGACCAGGCGCTCATGTGCCGCATGCTGGTCAACAAGGAGCAGGCCCTTGTCGCTCTGGGCGATGATGTAATTGTCGAACATCTGCGCCCGGGCGGTGCCAAGGGGATAGTCGACCGGCTCGGCGGGTTCGGTGACGGTTTCGACGCGGCCGCTGGGGGCGGTGAAGCCGGAAAGGCGGCCAGGGGCACGGTCGAGATAGAGTGGTGCAGCTTCGGCGCGATAGCCGTAGCTCGCTGGGCGGGGCGCGTCGTTGAAGCCGGACGCGGGCTCGTAGACCGGCGCGGGGGCCTCGGCCATCTCGGGGGCGGTAAAGGCGCCCAAGATATCTTCGGCAACGCTCGTGGATGCTTTGAACCCTGCAGCGGTGAGGGCGGTGCCGATGGCACGGACGACGGCGCCGCGAATGGCGCCCTGGTCCTGGAAGCGCAGTTCGGCCTTAGCCGGGTGGACATTGACGTCGACGGCGCCCGGATCAACCGCGAGATAGAGCGCGACAACGGGGAAACGGTCGCGGAAGACATAATCGGCATAAGCGGCGCGGATGGCGCCGACCAGAACCTTATCGCGGACCGAGCGGCCGTTGACGAAGTAGAACTGGGAGAGCGAATTGGCGCGGGTATAGGTGGGCAGACCCGCAAGTCCTGCGACGACGACACCGTGTCGGGCCATGGCGAGCGGTACGGCATTGTCGATGAAGTCGCCACCCATGACCTGACCAAGACGGGCCGCCAGCGCCCCTTCGCCGGAGACGGCGGGCCAGTTGGACGGATTGCGATCGCTGCCTTCGAGGATGAAGTGAATCTCGGGATTGGCCATAGCGAGGCGCTTGACCACGTCGGTGATCGCTGCGGTCTCGGCGCGGGCGCTCTTGAGGAATTTGCGGCGGGCAGGGATGAGCGCAAAAATATCGCGCACTTCGATGACGGTGCCGCGGTTCATCGCCTGCGGGACGGGGCCGGAACGGCGGCCATTGTCGACGGTGATGATAAGGCCCGATTCCGCATCGGCGGGACGCGACGCGACGGAGAGGCGGGCGACCGAGCCGATCGAGGCGAGGGCCTCGCCGCGAAATCCGAGGGTGCGGATATCGTTGAGATCATCGACGGAGAGTTTCGAGGTCGCGTGCCGCTCGACCGAAAGCATGAGATCGGTGCGGTCCATGCCATGGCCATCGTCAGTGATGCGAATGAGATCGATGCCGCCGCCAGCGGTCGCGATGACGATGCGGCGCGCGCCGGCATCGATGGAATTTTCGACCAGCTCCTTGACGACACTCGCCGGTCGCTCGACCACTTCGCCGGCAGCGATGCGGTTGATCAGGTCTTCTGGCAGCTGGCGAATGGGCAAGGGCGATTCTCCTTGCCCACAATATAGGGAAGTCTAAGCGCGATGCCGACCCGGATTAGAACTCAGTCGAGGACCACCACGGCTTCGACTTCGAACATCATGGGGTCGATCGCGAGTTTTGGAACAGGTACAAGCGTCTGGGCCGGGAGATTTTCACCGAACATCGCGATCACGCTTTCCGTCAATACGCCGAGCTTGGACATATCGTGATCCACGACATAAACGGTCAGCTTGGCCACTTGGTCTGGCCTGGCGCCTAGGGCATCCAGAGCTGCGGCTAGATTGGCATAAGCCTGTTTGACCTGGGCAGCAAAGTCGGGCGAGAGCGCGCCGGTATGATCCTGCCCGCCTTGGCCCGAAATATAGGCGATCCTTGCGCCGGCTGGAACGACTATGGCGCTACTGTAGCCATTAGCGGACGGGTTTCCGAGCGCGGGTGGATTGACGATGGTCAATCCGCGCTCGGCGGCGGCGGCAGTTGCGG
>CAJYKO010000279.1 GCA_913775215.1 uncultured Devosia sp.
AAAAAGGGGCCTGACTTCGCTCCCGGGCCGCAATGGTTCGCACTTAATAACGCGGGGTGGAGCAGCCCGGTAGCTCGTCAGGCTCATAACCTGAAGGCCGCAGGTTCAAATCCTGCCCCCGCAACCACTGAAACTTGCAAATTCGCCCACTCGGGGTATTTGCGACGAAGCTCCTCCTCATATGAGTCGAGGAGCTTTTTTTGTTTCTCCTTCGTCTCGATCTCCCCGGCTTCCAGCTTCTCGATGAAGTCCGCATGCACTTCGGCGACGAAGCGGCGTTCCATCAAGTCGAGAACGTCCATCTGCGCGAGGATGGAAGCGATCAGGCCATGTACCTGCAGAGTTGCCGGCTGGTGCCCCGGGGTCTTGCCGATTACCACTTTCTGCACCAGTGAGCGCACAATCGGCATCACCTGACGCTTGGCATCGTCGTTTTTGCCGCGGCGCGCCTGCAGGAAGAAGTGGCGCATGCGCAGTTCCGTCTGGGCGGGATTGTGACGCTGCTTCAATTCCTCGATCTTCGCCCGCATGTCCGGTTCGGACGTGATGAAGGCGTCGATCTCCCTTGCCAGGGCGACACGCTGGAGCTCGATCTGATCGAGTGTATCGTCGAGCGCGGCGAGAGGAGGGCGGCCTTGCATGGCGCGGTCGGAGATCTGCTGGATGATGCTCTTCTGCTTGCGCTCCAACTCGTCCAGTTCGCGCGTCATCTGCTCGCGCTCGGCTTTCGGGCGGCGAAGCTTTGATGTTTCCTGTTCGATCACCTTTGCCGACATAGTGTCTAACATCCCCAGGGAGAAGAACGCAGCCGGGAGGCAATCGAGAACGCGGCTCTCCAGCTCCTGGCGGGTAATGGTCTTGCTGTTACCGCAGCAGGCGCCACCAAGCTCGTCGATCGGCAGGCGCTTCTTGCGGTTGGTGCAGCTATAGCGATCTTTGCCGCTGATGGCGTAGGGGCCGCCACATTCCGCACATTCGAGCAGATGACTGAGCAAGTATCCCGGACGGTGCGTTGCATTCAGTCGGTTGCTCTGCCCGAAATCGTAAAGCTCACCGATCTCTTTCTGACGCTCCTTCACCCGCTGCCATAGGCCGTCGGAGACGATGCGCATCTCGGGCACATCAGTCAGCACCCATTCGCTTGCGTCGTTGGCGCGCGCGGTGCGTCGTTCAGTCTCCGGGTTCTTGCGGTAGTTACGCTTGTTCCAGACCATGCGGCCGATGTAGCTCTCGTTGTTGAGGATGCCGGTGCCACGGCTGACGTGGCCGCGGATGGCGGTGTCGCGCCACTTGCGGCCGCGCGAGCCCGGAATGCCCTCTTTGTTCAAAAGCTGGGCGATGTCGCGAGGCGACATGCCGTCGGCATAGAGGGTGAAAATGCGGCGAACAACCTCGGCTTTCGCAGGATCGATCTCGCGTAGCCCCTTGACACGATCGCCGTTCGCATCGCGCTGCTGGGAGAGCATGTAGCCGTAGGCGAGGCAGGTGGATGCCTTGCCTTTCCGGACGGCCATCTTCATGCCTTCACGGGTGCGGTAGCGGATCTGTTCGACCAGTTCATGGCTGAGCGCGGCGCGCAATGCCATCTCGAGGTCGGTCACCGGGGTGCCGGCGTGGACGGTCCAGATGTCCGCGTCGCAATAGCGAAGCTGTTTGAGGATCTTCGCGCTATGCTCGATGTCGCGCGACAGGCGATCGACGGTGACGCAGAGGACGACATCGATGCGCTCGCGCTTCACATGCGCCATGAGGCTCTGGATGCCGGCGCGGAGCTGGTAGCTGGTGCCGCTGATGGCGGCGTCGGAGTAGATCTCCACAAGCTTCCAGCCCTGACGCGCGACAAAGGCCTTGCCGAGTTCGATCTGTGTTTCGATCGACACCTCGTGCTGGCGGTCGGTGGAGTAGCGGGCATAAAACAGGACATTCTTGGTCATTTGCGGAATTCCATATCTATTAATCTCTTCATGAACACTGGCCGGCATTGCCGGCCAGATCCTTTGTAGCGTGCTCAGCTCTGCTGCTTGCGGCGCCCTGCCAATCCTGCAGCACGTTCAGTGGCGGCATCCTGGCGATCCTTCACGCGGTCCCAGAGGTCATCGCTGACGATTCGCAGTGCCGATACGTAATCGTAGTCATCGCCGCCCGCCTGTTTACAGGCGCCGATGTAAGCCGGATTGTTGAGGATCCCGGTTCCGCTGGCGCGGTTGCCGCGGATCGCAGCGTCGCGCCAGATACTGCCGCGGGGACCGGCCACGCCTTCCACATTAAGAAGTGCAGCGATCTTTGTCGGTGCCATCCCCTCGGCATACATACCGAAAATACGCCTGATGACATCGGCGGCGACCGGATCGACGACCTTGAAACCGAAGATGCGCTGGCCGTCCGCATTGCAGGCGCCGGCATAGCGGTAGCCGAATGGAAGGGGCGCAAAATGTTTCTCCTCGCGCAGGTCATCGGGCACCTGGGCAACGTGGCTGCCGATGGCAAACATCTTGCTGCGGTCATCGATATGGTGATCGCACAGGTTCCGGGCGGTGATCCGCTCGCCGGGATCGACGACCCAGAGCTCGATGCCCTTGCGCGCGAGTTCGCTCAACAGCCGGCTGGCGATATCAAATCGCGAGCACAACCGGTCCAGCGTGTGGCAGAGGACGATATCGACCGATTCGCGCTCGATATGGTCGAAAAGCTTGCGCACGCCGGGCTGCGCCATGAAGACGACTTCCCCGATATCCTCGTCAGCATAGGACTTTGCTAAGGTCCAGCCATTCTCCTTGATGAAGCGGTGCCCATAGTAGAGCTGCGTTTCGAGGCAGGCATGGTCATGGTATCCGGCAGAATGGCGTGCGTAGAACAGAACGTTCTTGGTCATGGAGTGATCTCCGTTCGAATGGGCGAGGTCGGGGGGCATGGTAACCGGCGGCGGGGGACTTGAGAGCCCCGCCGCGATGCCAGGTCATCATGGCCCGGCAGATGTGGGGTGCCTGCGGCAATAATTGCCGCCGATGAAGTGTTGCGTTTGAGCGCTGGTCAGTAACCTATCGTGGCGCGGTAGGCCGCGGCCTCATCGGTGTTGCCGCCAATCCAGCCATGCTCCTGAAGTTTGAGAAGGCTGTCGACGACGCCATCGCGCGCGCCGCACCACGTCCAGCCGGTATCGGCGGGGCGGATAATGAAGACTTCGGTGGAGGTCACCTTGATCCGCATTGCGCCGGTCTCCGCCTTGACGGCCTCGCGAAACAGGCGGTCCAATTCCTTGATCCGGCGTTTCTGTTCGGCCGTCAGCGCCGGCTGGGCGGGGGACGGGGTCTTCGACGGGATAGGCGTCGCGGGGATGCGGTGGGTGAGGACGAACACACGGTGCACCTGCTTGCGCCGCCAGGGTGCCCGGTCGATATCGACCATCAGGCCGTTATTGGTCACGTCGCAAAACAGCTCGCCACTGATCGCAACGTGGTGGTTTCCCAGAAAGGCGATGCAGGGATGGCTTTGCTGAATTCCCGTCCGGGCTTTGAGGTATGCCGCAAGGGTCGGACCACGTTTGAAGTCGTGCCATTCTCCCGAATAGCCCAGCAGTCGCAAGGTGCTCTCGATCTCGTCGTCGCTTGTCTTTGTGACCGCGGGAGCACGGGGGCGATCTACCCAGCCTGCGCCATGACGGACGAGCCGCACGGCATCCCGGACGCTGGACATCGATGCGCCGGTAATGGAGGCCATGGCCGTCGTGCCGGAATACAGCCTGGATTTGGTGTCGTTGTCGACGTCGTGAAGGTGGTGCGTTTTAACCGCAACGATAGCAGACGGATGCTGGATGATATTCGACATGGAATCTCCTTGTGCTCGTGGATCGTCGTCGCTTTCGACGGCGATCCACGCGGAGAACTTCCTCGCGCATGCGGCCGGTGCGGATTCCGAGACCGGAATCATCCTTGCACTCGATGTCCCGGGACGGCTGGATCGTGGCGCCGTCGACATGGAAAACGTGAACCATGGGCGCCTCCTTTCCGTTGCGGGCTGGCCTGTTGAACACTTGTCGGCACCAATAGCGCACAAAGCCCGGCCTTTCTCAAGTGTCCTTAACTGTATGGCTTTCGATGTCAGTTTGCTGAAAATTACCGGAATTCCCGAAATGGTACGGCTGGAATCATTGATCTGCGGGGAAAGGCCATCAGCGTCCCAAACGGCGGTAAGTCATTGTTAGGCATAGAGTTATGAAGATTGTGGCTGATCTGCAACACACTTGTCCCCGTGACCCATCCACCAGTTGTGGATCACGTGTCGGCCCCGCGTCCCCTGTGAATATGCTCGAAACATTCGATTCAGAATCAAACGGCGTTTGACCGAGTAATGGGGGGAGGAGCCGTAGAGTCTGCAAACGCCGTTAGGCGTTCCAGTAGCCATCGTTGATGGGCAAAAGACCGAAACCGCAGGCGGCAGTTCGGACGCAACCGGTCAGTCAGCGTCGTTGGCGCCATCAGGATAGAGCAGGTGGGGCTTGCGGCGGAAGGGGGAGCCCCCCGTTCGGTATTTGTAGATGAGCTCGTCGAGAACGATCTCGGATTGGCGGTTGTCGAAGCCTTGTTCTGCCAGCATCGCAACGATCCTGGCTCTGAACTTCTCGAGGTCCTCGTGCAGCTCCTTCTCGATCGCCCTGTTGATGATCCAATAGAGTGCGACGCGGGCCACATCGTCGCGTCCGGGGCGCTTGGCCTTTCTGTCGGCATCGCGAAGCTTCTGCTGTCGCTCGCGCTGTTTGCGGTTGCGGATCTCCTCGGACTTCGCTGGCATGCACTCTTCCCCGTCAGGTCTCTGGCTACCGATGCCAGACCGTTGTTGCCACGGCAACGCCGTTTGCATGGAATCGGAAATCCAGGTTTATGAATCGTTTTTTTGGGGTTCTGAATCAAATGAGCGCAATTTGAGATCAATTGCGGGCACGTTGAGACAGGTCGAGATAAGCTGGCGAGGGACAAACGGCGGCCGTGAATCAAATGACCAGCGTTTGGAATCAAAAATATCGGACCTTGAATCAAATGAGCGCAATTTGTCTCGACGTTCTGACACGTTGAAACGACCTGTGGGCAAGCTGACAGAAATCGCCGGCGACTTCCTGTCGCGCTTGCGCCTGTAGGACCATCTCCATTCTGAAGCATGAGGCGGCGAACCGAAATCTTCCCGGTCGGTTCATCCGCGAAGTCGCATGTCATATGTCCCAGCCGTTCGCGCGGAATGTGCCATCTCTGTGTGGGAATCGAGCGTCGCTCTTAGACGGCGATACGCTGGCTTCGTGTTTACTTCGTCGCGTGTTTCCTTAACGGCCAAACTACTTCGTGAAGGCCTTAAATGTGGGAGGTCGGCTATCCGGCTCCGGATTCTGGATTTGCGGTGAAATAAATACGATCAAATGTGAAGTGAAATATTTTTATAAATATCATATATATCGATATTAATTGATTAATACTTCGTTTATATTTAAATATAATTGCTAAAAAATGCAGATAAATAAAGATTATAATCAACTGTATACTTTAAAAGTGTTTTACTTGAATTTGCATTACATCCGTATTGGCGCAATCATATAGTCATCCGATGCGTTGTTCGTCGGATATATTGTAAACGCGTCACACGGAGACTTCCATGCGCACCAGAAATACCAAGACCACTGCGACCGCCGCCTTCTCCTATAACTATGAAGAAGAGGGGATCGGGCACACGACGCGCGATCTGCTCGAAAGCAGTGCCGCCCATATCTTCGACCTCGGGCGCCGCACGACCGAGCAGACTTTTGAGCTCGGCGATCATCTGGCGAAAGCCGCGGACCTGCTGGCCGATGGCCGGTTCGACAAATGGGTAAAGATGCGCTGCGGCCTCGCACCGCGCAGCGGTCGCAACTATATGGCGGTGTTCCGCAACCTCGGCCATGTTCGTGATGAACTGGTCGATCTGTCGGTCGGGGCAACAGCGCTGTTCCACCTGAGTTCGGCAACCGATGATCAGGTCAAGGCGGCCATTGCCTTTGCCGAGGAGAACGGGCGCCTTCAGGTCGCCGACGTGAAGGCCATTCTTGCCGGTGGCGAGGAGAGTGGCGACAAGGCTGAGAAGGACGATCAGTTCTCTACCGGCGGTGTTGGCGGGCTGAAAGTGTTGATTGCGGTCAAGATCCGCGATGGATTGAAGGCGTTCATCGAGCACGTCGTTACGATCTGCAAGGCGGTCGAGGCTTCGCTGACCAGAAGCCGCGTGATCAAGGAAGCGCTGGCGAAGGAAATCCAGGACATCGCCCGTGTCGCCCGTCAGGAGCTCGAAAACCTGGCCTTGTTCATCGAGCCGGAGCTCGATTATGGCCGCAACACCAAGCCAACGAAGTTCCCCAAAAAGACCGGCTGGGCCGAGGTCAACGATACGCTCTACACATTGGGGGGTGTCGATGGCTGGCCGAAGTCGAAAGACATGCGTGACTGGCTTGCGCTGCATGTGCTTCCGGTGCTCGGCTGGGCGGTGTCCAAAGAGCGGAAGCCGGAATGGCCGCTTGCGGCGCCAACTGCTCCGGCTTCCGAACCGGCGGTTCCGGCAGAAGCGGACAGCGTCGGCGATCATCACGATGCCGAGCCGGTAATGTCGGACGAGGTCTCTGATGATGCCGATGTCCCGGATGAGGTGATCGATCGGTTCGGCGCGGCGCTGGAGGAGGCGACCGGCGGCTTCATGACGGTCAGCCGTGAAGCGCCGCGAAACCGCAGGCAGTTTGCCGAGGCTGAACTCGTACCCGCCGTCACGCCGTAAGATGCAGTTTGCACGAAGGCCGGTGAAGCGGCCTTCCCGCCAAACTCGAAAGGGCCGCATGTCGGCCCTTTTCCTTTTTCCTGATGATGGCGAGCGAAACGCTGAGGCCGACCGCTGCGATCACTGGGCGCGTTCGTCGGCCCGAACTTCGTGAGCCCGCCGTTAACTATGTACCGGCTTTGTTCTTTTTTGTTGGTCCGGGTCCTTGAGCCCGGCTCCCGGTCCTGCCAGGGTAAGGGCGTTCGGAAGACCGGACACAAAACGGCCCAAGGCAGCGCGCCAACGCTACCAAGGGCCTGACCCTCAAGCCTTCGTACAAAGGAATCGGGCTATGACCACGTTTACCTCTATGACCCCCACAGGGGAAGTTCTCCGTTCGACCGCAGCAGCGGCATCTGTCTTCTCCCACCGTTCGTTCGGTACTGGTGCCCGAAACGGCATCGGCGAGCCGCCCGCATTGCGCTGCCATCCGCATATCGTCCGCTTCGCCGAGGTCGCGGCTGATCTCGATCTGCTGATCGATCGTGCCATTGCCGCCATTGCCGACGGCGAACCGGTCGAAGATGAAATCCTCGGCCATTACGTTCACATCGCCTCGCTCGTCCGTGCCGTTTCGTTCCGCGAAGGCAAGCTCCTGGAGCAGGCGGTCGAGCGTCTGGCGAAGGCTAATCCCAACATTGTTGTCTTGACCCAGTCGTTGAAGCTTCCTTTGGTCAAGGCGGCACTCGAAGCCGTGTCCGGAAACGACTGGCAGAGTCTTGATGGGGTCAAGCTCGATTGTGAGGCACCCGCGAAGGGCAGCTATACGCCGGACCTGATCCTTGTGAATCGGGCGCGACACACCGCTTACATCCTCGATCTGAAGCGGTCGCTGGCCTCCTACGGCGACACCAGCCGTCTCGAAGAACTGAAGCTGAAGATGATGGCCTCGGCGATGGTGTTGCCGGACTGGCTCTATAAAAACCACAAGCGCCTGATGGTCGACACGGTCGAGGTTGCCATCGTCGATGGCGCCAGCCGCCCGAGCGATCATGCCACCGGTATCTGGGCCTTGTTCGAGATCGATGACCTGCTGGAGATCGACGGTGTCGCGGCATGCATGGCCGAGCTGCGTCTGCGCTTCGGCCGCCGCGTGCAGCAACTTCTCCAAGCCGAAGCCAGCAAGGCGCTCGGTGTGATGATGGTCGCTTCGGCCGCGGCCGCTACCTCGACCGTATTGGGCAAGCCTCTGATCGCGTTGAACGGTCCCGCGCGAAGCTACGAGGAAGAGCAGGCGATGACCGCGCCGGACGAGGATGATGGCCATTACGATCTTGGCTGCTTCGACGACGATCAGGACGACGAACCGGAGCCCGCCCACATCCGGGTCGGTTTTGCCCGCCGTCCGCGCGGGCACTGACGAGCCGCTAGCCCCACGGCACTGATCGCGGTCGCGCCGGGTGCGTGGCCGGCTTCGCTCATCTTCCATTCCATAAACGCCGGATGCGATGCGCTCCGGCGAGGAGACAGTCATGTCCATCGATACCCACAGCCCGTCTGTGGCCGGCTTCCGTTGCGAAGCGGTCACGGCCGATACCACCGCGTTGCCTTGCCTTCACAGCAGGCTCGCGAATATCCCCCCGGTACAATCCGATGACGTGGATCGCGGTTCGAGCTATCGCGACGACCCCGCCGTTCTGATCGGCCTGGCGCTCGCCTTCGTCCGGCACAGTTCTTTGCTGGATGGCCTTGTGCCGGAACCTCTGATGCTGCGGTTGCGCGCTACTGCCGACAGCGGCAATGCGGCATGCCGCCTGATGCTCGACTGGCTGCGGAGCCGCAACCGGAATCTCGATCGGTCCCGGAACGAGCACCTGAGCCTGTCTGGCTCGACCGGTTCGTCGGCTGACGCGCATCTGCCGCGTCGTTCGCCGCGCGAGCGTGTGTTGACGCGGATTCCGAAGCCCGGTGGGATTGACGGGCGGCGGCGTGGTCGGACGCGTCCGCGCGATCCGGTGCAGGATTGCGGAACGGCAATTATTGCCGCGGAGACTGGAGGCCGTATCGATGGATAAGCTCGCCCGTCTGTTGGTAAACCGACTTCGGCATCTTGCCCGTCGCGAGGCGCGCCGGATGGCGCTGCGCAACGGTCTGCTGGAATGCAAGATCGTCTATGTCGACGGTTATCTCACCTGCCGCTACAGTCCGGCTTTCGACACGACACGACTGACCGGCGATCCGATCTGTGACGATATCTGGTTCCGGCGGAATTTTGGTGATTGGCTTGTCGCACCGAAAGAGACCGGCAATCCGGGGCCGGGTTCCGGTGGCGATGGTGTCGTGACCGCCGGGACCGTTCATCCGCCGTTCGCCTCGCAACTCGTGGCCCTCCCTCGGGCGCGTCGCGGTACAATCGCACATGACGGAGTGCTGGGTAACGGAGTTGATCGGCGCGCTTACGCCGTCGGCCTGGTGGATCGGGCAGCCGCTCAGCCACCGGTCAGTCACATCGTGTCCGCCCTTGTTCTGGCGCGCGCGGCGCGGAGCAGCGGACGGTCGCTTCGGGAGATCGTCTATACGCTGACCCGTGTGACACCGGTCGTCACCCTCCATGCGCCACTTGCGGGCTTCGAGGGGCAAGTGCTGCGGCTCCTGGAGAAATCCCGGCTGGTGCCGGGCGGCCCGTTTGCGATCGTCGATGCGGACCACATGTTCAACGACGATCACTTCGATGTCCTCGAAGGTGAGGCACGCAGGCGCCTGATGACCTTCTCGGGCGCCGGCGTGCATCGTGTCACGGGCAATGCCCTGCGCCGGCGGATGCTCAGTGCGCTGTCGCGTGACTTGTCGATCCTCGCCATCGCGGAAAAGCGATCGGACATTCCCTCGCTGCTGCAGATCTCCGCCGACCTGTCGCTGGAAACGGGAAAGCTCGATCGCAGGTTCGTCACTGATCTGGTCGAGGTGCTTTACTCTGACAAGGCAATCGAGATGCTGGGCCTGCTGTCGGATTCCGATGCGCGCTGGTTGTCACTCGAGGATCTGGTTCTTGCCTTCCGTCCAGGGCGGCATATCAGGGACGTACTGCACGTCCTTGCCACGCTCATTGAGCGCAATCGCAGTGACTTCGAGGAAGAGGAGGACGGTGGTGACGGGAGCCATAACAAGGCATCCGGATCGGCATCGTCGAACACATCCACCGAGAAGCCCCAAGGTTCGCACGAAAAGCCGAAGTCGACCGAC
>CAJYKO010000280.1 GCA_913775215.1 uncultured Devosia sp.
AAGACGGGAATCGGGCACCTGCTGTTCGCCTCGACGTCATCAATTTATGGCGGAAACGAAAAAGTGCCCTTTGCTGAAACGGATCGCGCGGACTTTCCGATTTCGTTTTATGCGGCCACCAAGAAGGCGGGCGAGGCGATGACGCATTCCTATGCCCATCTGTTCGACCTTCCGACGACGTGCTTCCGCTTCTTTACCGTCTACGGGCCATGGGGCCGCCCCGATATGGCGCTCTTCAAGTTCGTGTCCGCCATTTCGCGCGGCGAGGCGATCGATGTGTATGGCGAAGGAAAGCTGCTTCGGGACTATACCTATATCGATGACCTCGTCGAGGCGATCGTACGACTGATGGATGTTCCTCCAAAGGCAGGAACTGCGATATCGGTGCCCGATGGTGTGGACTCCATTTCGCCGGTCGCGCCTTGGCGTTCGGTCAATATTGGGGGCGGTCAACCGGTCGGCTTGATGCCTTTCATCGAAACCATCGAAAATGTGCTTGGCAGGACAGCGGCCAAGACCCTCCTTCCAAACCAGCCCGGCGATGTCACACAGACCCATGCCGCCCCCGCCTTGCTGGAAGCCTTGACCGGATATCGGCCCGAGACGTCACTTGAAGAAGGTGTGAGAGCATTCGTGGACTGGTATGGGCAATATTACGGCCCGAGTGCCTAGCGCGCCATATAGCTCAATTGGCGGAAGGGTGCCGACCAGTTCGCCACCTGCGGCTGCATCGACAGGACCGGCTGGATCGGCAGAACGCGTTCCGCCTTTGCCGCGCGGATTGCGGCGAGCATTTCTTCAAGCACCGAGCGTTCGGCCCGGCCCCAGCCAGCAACGAGAACGACATTGTCAACATGGGCAAGAACATGGTCGATATCTGCTCGCCATCGAAAGGCGGGCATATCGAGCACGGTCACATCGAAGCTGGCGCGGGCCCCTTGCAGCAAACCAGAGAATGCCGGCCCGCCAAAGAGCATGCCTGCCGGCAGCGTGTTTGGTCCGCTGTTGACCAGCACATTGAGCGAAGACATCGGATCGCGCCGCATGAGGAGCGGCAGATCGGCAAGACTCGCCCCACCAGAAAGAACGGCGTCGAGGCCATGCGAGGACTCCACATCGAGGTGCTAACGAAGAGCGGGTGAGCGCATGTCGGCATCGATGAGCAGGACACGTTGCCCGGTCATGGCAAAAGCTCGCGCCATGCCCAAGGCAGTGGTTGTTTTGCCCTCGCCTTCAGCGGCCGACATGACGGCGATGACCGGAGACGCGCTTTCCGCAAAAGATTGAGACAGACTGACTTGCAGGCTGCGCATTGCCTGGGAGAGTGGTGAAAGCGGCGCCTTGACCACCTGATCGGCATGGCTGGTCCCATCAAGGCGCCTTGCCTTCAGCTTCGGCATGGCAATTGCAATAGGTCCGCCCACGAGCGCTGCCAGTTCCGTTGTGCTGCGCATGCCGTCTGCCCAGCCATCCACGGCTATGGTAGCGCCCATTGCTATCGTCGCTGCGAACAGCGCGGCGATCAGGCTGGTCGTACGCAGATCTGGAAACTCGCGTCTACAGGTACCGAAGCAGGCGCCGCCAGCCGAGAGTCGGGCAATTGAAGCGAGGCTTGCAGCGCAAGGTTGTCAGCACGCAACTGAAGGATATGACGCTGCCTTTGCAGCGCTTCCAGGGAAGAAGCGATGCCGATTTCAGACCCGGACGACAAGACGAGCTGGTGGTCGCGCTCGATGTCTGCAATCGCAACCTCGATTGCGGAAACCTGTGCTTCGACGAGGCGCCCAGCCTCCGCCACGGCCTCGGCTTTCGCTAAGCCTTCCTCGTCAATATGAGCCAGAGCAATCGCGTTGGCGAACCTGGCCGCAAATGCGGGAGATGCTGAGCGAACCGAAATTGCAATGACTGGCGTTAAACCGCGCCGGTTGATAGTGACATTGGGCCGCGCCGCCTTGAGGATTTGCGCATCCGTCATGATCGGAGCAGGCCGACTACCGAAGAACGCCAGAACCTTCTGGCGCAGGTCGATCGACGCTGGAAAATCAATCGGATTTACCGGTGCTGCAAGCGCGAGAGCGCGCTGAAGGACCGGCTCGGACCGCATGAGCTCAACCGCTCCATCAACGAGGGTCGACTGCGGTGCCTCGGTTGAACCAAACCCAGCCGATCCGAGAAGATCTGCAGGCGCCGGAGAAATCACGACAAGTGCGGTGGCGGTGAAGGCCGGCCGCAGCGCCGCAGTGATTATGACTGGCACAGCAAAAAGAACAGCAAAGCAGAGAACAAAAAAACAGCGCTGTCGGTGCATGAGGCCGCAGAATTCTTCGACGTTTTTGCGCTGAAAGAACAAATTGAACTCCGGGAGATAATCGAGGAAACAATATATTTAGATGGTTTACAATATTTTTTGGAAATAATTGATTGGCCGATCTTTTTTTGGACGACGGCAATATCGCGTTCAAAACGGCGCGAAAAATGATACCGAGAGCATCGCCCCATATTGATCCGGGCAGGTATCGCAACAAAGCAAAAACGACATGTTCAATATTTTTGCCAAATCGCCCCGCCCCGAGGCGGCGCCACGGATCAAGATCGAGAACCAGCCCGCAGTCATCTATGCGATTGGCGACATCCACGGCTGCCTCGACAAGCTCAAGGCGATCGAGTCGTTTATCATTGAGGATGCGGCAGACATCGACGGCGACAAGCTGATTATAACCCTTGGGGACTATGTCGACCGTGGGCCGGCCTCTGCCCAGACGTTGAACCATCTGATCCGGCGCGCTCCCGAGGGGTTCAAGCGAATTTGCCTTCGTGGGAACCATGAGGCCATGTTTCTCAAGGCAATCGAGCAGCCGAAGACAATGGGCGATTGGCTTGATTGGGGTGGGAGGGAAACCCTGACATCTTATGGCATCGATGCCGACGCCTTTCGCTCAATGAGCGCGAAGACGCGCGGCCAGGTCATGCAAAGCTTTATCTCGGACGACCATATCGCCTTTCTCAAGAACCTGCCGATCATGGCCACGGCCGGTGCCTTCACCTTCGTACATGCTGGTATAAGGCCGAAAACTGCACTGGATCAGCAGCGCGACGAAGACTTGATCTGGATCCGCGAACCATTCCTCAGCCAGCCACATGGCCTACCGACGACAGTCGTACATGGACATACTCCACTGGAGGCGCCGTCGATCGTCGAGGGTCGCATAGGTATCGATACCGGCGCTTATGCAGGTGGCCCGCTAACGGCCGTGAAAATTCTCCAATCCGGCGCAGTCAGCTTCATGTCAACGATCGAGACAAAGACAAGCGCCTAAAGAAGAGGCCGGGACATGCCCGGCCCTTTCCTTCGTCAATCGGCATAGTAAGAAGAATATTTGTAGTTGTAGGATCGAGCATTCCCCGGCTCTTGCGTCATCGCCAGAACCAGCGGGGTATCCTCGGCCTTGGATCGATCGATAGTCTTGAGTGCGTTCAAGACTTCACGCTGGGTCGTGCTGGCATAGCGCGTCAGGAACAGGATGACGTCGGCAAACTGCATCAGATAGACGCCGTCCACCACGACGCCGGCAGGCGGGGTATCGATGACGACGATGTCGAATGCCTGCGTTGCGGCCTCGATCAGCTGGACGAAGGTCTTGCTGGTCAGCAAATGCTCTGTCGGCAGGTTGCTCTGGTTCGAGCTCAGGACTACCGAAATGCCGGACTGTGGATCGCGGTTGATGATCGACTTGCTCTCTTCGGGCGAAATTTCACCGGCCAGATATTCGTGTAGACCCGAGGTCGACTCTACATTGAGCTGCTTGTGAAGCGATGGCTTGCGCAAGTCGGCATCGATGATCAACACACGCTGACCCGCGACCCCATAAGTGCGCGCAAGGGCAAGGGCAGTGGTGGTCTTGCCTTCGACCGGCAGGGACGAAGTCACAAGAATAACCTTGCCTCGACGCTGGCGACCATCGGCACGGGGCGCCGCGAGAAGTTGGTCAAGGCGCAGACGCACGCGGCGCAGGCTTTCCGAATAGTGGGAAAGCGGTGATGTGACGATCAGGTCCGCGGCGCTCGCAATATTTCCATCGTCGCGCTTGGTGGGGCGCTGCAAGGGGATGCCGGTGATGACCTCGCGACGGGCCACCGTTTCGAGTTGATCGGTGGAGGTGAAGCCGCCGACGAAATTGTCGACAACGAAGGCAAGACCAACGCCCAAACCGACTGCAGCAAGACCAGCCAGAACCAGGATCAGGCGCGAGTTTGGAAAGGACGGCGAATTGGGCGGCGTCGCCTGAGCCACGACACGGCTATCCGCCACCTGTAGATCGGCCTGGGCGCGAAGATCGTTCACGCGCGCCACAAGGCGTTCGTAATTGGTGCGCGCCAGGGTTGAATTCTGCTGCAATTCATAGATGCTGGTCAACACATCCGGCGGCAGATCGCTGCCGAGGAAGCGCTGGCGCACCTGGTCACGCAGTCCCGAGGCTTCATCCTGATAGGTAGAGACCTGCTGCTGCAGGCCCTGAATTTCCTGCTGGGCCGTCGTCTGCAGGCGCTGTTCAA
>CAJYKO010000281.1 GCA_913775215.1 uncultured Devosia sp.
GGAAGCCGTGGAAGAAGCGCCAGCCGAGGATGGCGTCGCGGAGACGTGCGATCTCGGGGCGGCCGCCAAGGCGGGAAAGGGCGGGTTCGCTCGGGAGAAGGTCTTCGTCGGCGACTTCGCGGCGACCGTTGGCGTCACGCGCCCAGGCTATGTGGCCCTTACGCTCCATCAGCATGACGGGCTTGCCGCGATGGCGCATCTTCGCCAGTTCGGTTTTCACCTGCGCTTCATTTGGAAAGGCGGCGGCGCTGTCGGAGGGGGCGAAGCCGACTTCGAGTCGGTAGTTCAAGCCGTCAGGAAACCCGTCGAGCTCGCTGAATTCGGCTTCGAGCGCCAGGCGCTGAGGCTCGCCGGAGCGATAGCCATCCGTGCGGAATTTGGGATCGAAACTTCCATCCTCGGTGAGGTTTTTGCCGCCCGCCCAGAAAACAGAGGCGAGGCCGCCTTCGCGGGCGAGCTCGTCGGCCAATGAGCCTTTGGCAGCACTCTGCATGAGCTCCAGCGAGCGATATAGATTGGTTTTGCCGACGCCATTGCCGCCGACGAGGACGGTCAACTGGCGCAGGGGGAAGCGGATGCGGCGCACCGAGCGATAGCCGATGATCTCCAGCGCCGCGAGGGTCATGTCAGGGCCACTTCACCGCTGGCGGCATGGAGGAGAGAATCGAATTCACATTGCCGCCGGTCTTGAGGCCGAAGGTCGTGCCGCGATCGTAGAGCAGGTTGAATTCGACATAGCGGCCGCGGCGTACCAGCTGTTCGTCGCGGTCGGCTTCCGTCCAGGGCGTTTCGAAATTGCGGCGGACGAGGGCAGGGTAGATCGTGTTGAACGCTTCGCCGACAGCTTTGGTGAAGGCGAAGTCGGCGTCCCAATCGCCCGAATTGAAGTGGTCGTAGAAGATGCCGCCGATGCCACGGTGTTCCTTGCGGTGGGGCAGGTAAAAGTATTCGTCGCACCAGGCTTTGAAGCGATCGTAGTCGACGCCACTGAAGCCGTCGCAGGCGCCGCGCATGGCGGCGTGGAAGTCGATGGTGTCAGGATCGTCCTGGGTGCGCCTGCGGTCGAGCACGGGGGTCAGGTCGGCGCCGCCGCCCCACCACTGCTTGCCGGTGACGATCATGCGGGTGTTCATGTGCACGGCCGGAACGTGAGGGTTCCAGGGGTGGATGATCAGGGAAATACCCGAGCTCCAGAAGCTGGTGCCCGCCTCGGTGCCGGGCATTTGCTTGGCGAAATCCTCGGAGAAATTGCCGTGCACGGTCGAGATATGGACGCCGGCCTTTTCGAAGACGCGGCCGTGGAGCATCGACATTTCGCCGCCGCCGCCGGCCGCGCGATCCCAAGGGGTGCGTTCGAAACGACCGGGCGCCATTTCGGCATTGGGGCCAGTTACGGCTGTTTCGAGATCTTCGAGCGACTGGCAGATGCGGTCGCGAAGACTCCGGAACCAGGCGGAGGCGGTGGTTTTCTTAGCTTCGATATCGGCAGGAAGGGTCATGGCGGGGGAATGGACCTTTAAGTCAGCTCTGTAAAGCGGCCAATCTGTCTCATGGCCTCCCCTATGATCATGCTTCCTGCGAGGGCCACATTGATCGAGCGCAAACCGGGGCGCATGGGAATGCGGACGCGCAGGTCGGCGCGCTCGGCGACAGAATCAGGAACGCCGGCGCTTTCGCGCCCCAGAAGCAGGATGTCGCCGTCCTGATAGGTCGTTTCGTAGGCGGATTTGCTGGATTTCGTAGTGAGCAGCACCAGTCTGCGGGCCTCCGAGGCCCGCCAATCCTCAAAGTGGGAAAAACTGTCGTGCTCGCGCATCGTGGCGTGCTCGATGTAATCGAGACCAGCCCGCGCCAGGCCCTTGGGGGTGATCGGAAAACCTGCCGGATGGATAATGTGCACGGTGATGCCCATGCAGGCGCCGAGCCGAATGAGCGTGCCGGTATTTTGCGGAATATCAGGCTGATAAAGGGCGAGATCGAGCGGCAAGAGCGTCATTCCCGGGCGCTGCCGGGTCCATGGGGCGGGTTCGGGCCAGAGATATAGTTGGCTCAAGGCAAACTGTCATCGGGCGCGCACTGGACAAGGCCTGCCGAGAGTGCAAAAAGAACCGCAACTGACGGACCGCTTGAGGGCGGCCGGCTCTCGATTCTGCTTATGTAGTCGTAGGCTGGTGCCGGCTCCGTCATTTATGCATTCGTACGGGGAAACGGACTTGTCCACGCAAGCAGAACACTCATCCACAAACCGGCGGGATTTTCTTTATATCGCCACCGGCGCAGTCGGCGCCGTCGGTGCTGCCGCGGTGGTATGGCCGCTGATCAATCAGCTCAATCCCGACGCGTCCACGCTGGCGCTCGCCAGCATCCAGTACAATATTGCGCCGATCGAAGTCGGCCAGTCGGTCACCATCATGTGGCGCGGCCTGCCGGTTTTCGTGCGTCACCGCACGGAAAAGGAAATCGAGGAGGCCAAGGCCGTCCCGCTTTCCGACCTCAAGGATCCGGAAACCGACGAAGCCCGCACCAAGCCGGGCCACGAAGAATGGCTGATCATGATCGCCAATTGCACGCATCTCGGTTGTATCCCTGTCGGTCAGTCGGGCGATTTCGACGGCTGGTTCTGCCCGTGCCACGGTTCGCACTACGACTCTGCCGGCCGTATCCGTCGCGGCCCCGCACCGAAGAATCTGGTCGTGCCGCCATATGAATTCCTCAGCGATACGCTGGTCCAGATCGGTTAGTAGGGGCTTTTCCGATGTCAGAACATTCGACTTACGTTCCGGGAACCGGCGTTGAGAAGTGGCTGGACGACCGCCTTCCGGTGGTGCGGTTCGCCAAAGAACATCTCATGGACTTCCCGACGCCGAAGAACCTCAACTACTGGTGGACCTTCGG
>CAJYKO010000282.1 GCA_913775215.1 uncultured Devosia sp.
CCCAGCCGAGCTGTTCGACGTCATCGCCTCCCGCTACGCAGGCAAGCGCCCGTCAGCGGCGACATGGCATTGGCGAGAATCGAGCCCATTCGCAGCCATCGCAAAAGGCAAAGCCATCTCCATCGAGGCCTGCGACCCCTTTACCCTCCATTTCGGCCTTGATGGCTGGGAACATGCTGGGAACAAGCCTTCCGTCCCCAACGGCCTCGGCATGCATTGCGTGCTGTTCACCGCTGCTGATCTTGAGGGTCACAAGACGTTGGATTTCACCTTCCGCAGTGCTGACGGGGATTGGAAGGGCAAAGATTTCTCGATTGGGTTAGCGGTGGATTGAGGCGTTCCCTCGGAGTCATCCCAAACACGGTGTCATCCCGGCCTTGAGCCGGGATCCATCTTGGGATCTCAGGATGGGCCCCGGCCTTCGCCGGGGTGACAGCCAGTGGTTGGGCCGACGACGGTCGCCCACCACTCTCACACCACCAGCTTCTCATCCGTCCAAAGCGCGAACCCACCCTTGAACGCATTGGCATTATCGCCGCGCCTTACTTTGGGCGGCATGTCATCGAGCGCATCCACATTGCCGCCGCCGATCACCACATAGTCCGGCTGCAGCGCCGCCGTCAGCGTCTCGACGGCCTCGAACACATGCCGCTTCCACTTCTTGCGCCCGCGCTTTTCAAGGCTCGCTTCGCCGAGATAATCCTCATAGGTCCGGCCCTTCCTATAGGGCAAGTGCGCCAGCTCCATCGGTTGCGCCACGTGCTCAACGATCATTGCCGCCCCAAGCCCGGTGCCGAGCCCCAGAAACAGCATGCGACCGCCATCATAGCTGCCGATCGCCTGCATTAGCGCATCATTGATGATCCGCACCGGCTTGCCAAACCGCTTTTCGAAATCGAACCCGACCCAGCCCGGCGCGAGATTATGTGGCTCGGCCAGGATCTTGTTGTGCACCACGGGCCCGGGATAGCCCATGGCGATGACGTCGAAGTCGAGTCCATCCCACAGCGTCTGCAAGTCTGTCGCCATGGTCTCGGCATTCATTGTCGGACCTGACGCGACCTTGCGCACCTGACCGCCGGTATTGGCCATGACCTTGACGTGTGAGCCGCCGATATCGACGGCCAAAACCTTTTTGTCTGCCATGATCAAGCCTCCGGATCGACCCAGCCGCCGGGCGGCTCAAACCCCTTCATCGCGGCCTGCGGTCCCCAGGTCCCTGGTTTGTAGCGCGCCGGAACCTCGGGATCGTCGAGGATGGGGTCGAAAATCCGCCAGGCCAGTTCCGCCGCATCCTGCCGCGTAAAGAGCTGGCGCTTGCCCGCCATGGCGTCGCCGATCAGCCGCTCATAGGGCATCATATCGTCGGTTGTGTCGTCGAGCGCGGTCAGTTCCACCGCCTCGCCGACCATATCGCCCCCCGCCTTCTTCCGCCGCACGCCGATCCCCGTCACCACCTCCGGCCCGAGCCGAAAGCGCACATAATTGGCCTGATCCTTCGGGAATCCATCGAACACCGCGATCGGCGGCCTGCGGAAGCGCACGATGACCTCGGTCGCCTTGACCGGCAGTTCCTTGCCCGCGCGAATATAAAAGGGCACGCCCTCCCAGCGCCAGGTATCGACAGCAAAGCGCAGCGCCGCAAACGTCTCGCGCGCGGATTTCGGCGCGACGCCCGGCTCGTCGAGATAGCCCTCGAACTGACCGCGCACCACATCCTCTTTCTTCAGCCGCCGAATGGCCTTCAAAACCTGCACCTTCTCATCGCTGAGATCATCGGACTCGCCATTGACCGGCGGCTCGACGGCGAGCAGCAGCAGGACATTGAGCAGATGGTTCTGCACCACGTCGCGAATGGCCCCGACCTCGTCATAAAACTTGCCGCGACCCTTGATGCCAAAATTCTCGGCCATCGTGACCTGGACGCTCTCGACATAATTGCGGTTCCAGATCGGCTCGATGAAGGCATTGGCAAAGCGGATATAGAGAAGGTTCTGAATCGCCTCCTTGCCGAGGAAATGGTCGATGCGAAACACCGCATCTTCCTCGAACACCTTATGCAGCGTCGCATTGAGCGCCTGCGCGGTGGCAAGGTCCCGGCCAAATGGTTTTTCCACCATCAGCCGAGCCCCCTTGGCGATCCCCGCCGCCCCCAGCCCATCTGCTACCGTGCCGAACAGCGAGGGCGGGATGGCGAGGTAATAAAGCGGATGTTTGTGCGTGCCCAAGGCTGCGCGAAGCTTTTCTAAGGTCGCCGCCTGCTTGTAGTCACCCGATACATAGTGCATCAGGCCCATAAGCTTGCCGAAAACTGCCTCGTCCACCCTGCCGAATTGCCTGGTCACGGCATCGCGCGCCCGCTCCGCCAACTGATCTTGGCCCCAATCGTCAAGCGCCACGCCGACGACCGGCTTCTCGAGATGCCCCCGCCGCACCATCTGGTAGAGCGAGGGCAGGATCATCTTGTGGGCGAGATCGCCCGTCACGCCGAAGACGACGAGAGCGTCCGAGGAAGTCCTGCGCATCTCGGCCTCCTCAGTGCTTTTCGTTATGTCCGCCAAAGGCATAGCGCATGGCCGAGATCAGCTTGTTGGCATATTCGTCGGCATCGCGCGAGGCGAAGCGCCCAAAGAGCGCCGAGGACAAAACCGGCGCCGGCACCCCGGTCTCGACCGCCGCGCGCAGCGTCCAGCGCCCTTCGCCTGAGTCTGAAACCTTGCCGCCAAAATTGGTCAATTCCGGATCAGTCTTAAGCGTCGAGGCCGTCAGATCGAGCAGCCAGGAACTGATGACGCTCGCATGCCGCCAAACTTCGGCGACGCCGCCAACGTCGATATCGAACTGATAATATTGCGGATCATGGAGCGGCGCCGTCTCGGCATCCGCCGCGCGCGCTTCGCTTCCCGCATCTGCTGCTCTGAGGATATTGAGCCCTTCGGCATAGGCCGCCATCAGCCCATATTCGATACCATTGTGCACCATCTTGACGAAGTGCCCCGCGCCGCTCGCCCCGCAATGAAGATAGCCGAGCGGGGCTGTATCGCCCGACCCGGCCTCGGCGCCATTACCATCCTTGCCGGGCGCAAGCGAAGCGAAGATCGGCTCGAGCCGGTCAAAGCTTTCCTTCGGCCCGCCGATCATCAGGCAATAGCCGCGTTCCAGCCCCCAGACCCCGCCGCTCGTGCCGACGTCGACAAAGCTGATGTTTTTCGCCGCAAACTCGCGCCCGAGATCCACTGCATCGCGGTAGTAGGAATTGCCGCCATCGATAATGGTGTCGCCGGGCTCAAGCTGTTCTGCGACCTCGCGAGCGACCTTGCCGGTGATCGCCGCAGGCAGCATCAGCCAGACAGCGCGTGGCTTTTGCAGTTTGCCGATCAGCTCGGCCATGGAGCCAGCGCCCACGGCACCTTCCTTGACGAGCGCTGCGACATTGTCCGGGCTCACGTCATAAACGACGCATTCGTGGCCCGCCTTGATCAGCCGCCGCACCATATTGGCGCCCATGCGCCCAAGCCCCACCATCGCTATCTGCATTGCATGCTCCCAGACTTCTCGGCGACACCCCCGCCGCCGTTCCAGCTTACAACGCACGGCAAGAGATTTCGGGCACCGGATCGAGCGCACATTGCGTATTTTTAATGGGAGATCGTCCGGCTAAAAACAAAGGGGCCAGCTCATGGCTGACCCCTTCGTGTTTAGTCTGTCGCAGAGTTCCTAGAACTCAGACCAATCCTGCAGTAGCGCCGCATTGCCCTGCACCTGATATTTGGCCGCGGTTGCCGCCTTGGCGACCTTTCGGGCCGGGGCGCGCCCCACTGCCTTCTGCTCGACATGGCCCAGCCGGAACACATCGACCACGCGATCAAGCTCGCTTGCCTGCGCTTCGGTCTGCTCGATCGAGGCGTTGATCTCTTCGACCAGCGCCGCATTGTGCTGGGTCATTTCGTCCATCTGGCGGACGGCGGTGGACACCTCCTCGATGGCCGAAGCCTGCTCGCGGCTGCCGCGAGCAATAGCGGTGAGGAGCGAGCTGTTTTCCTGGACGGCCTCGAGCATGGAAACCAGACGATCGGCCGCATTGGCAACGAGCCGCGAGCCGGCAGAGACTTCTGCCGTGCTCTGTTCGATCAACTGCTTGACGTCGGACGATGCCTGCGCCGCGCTTTGTGCCAGACGGCGCACTTCCACGGCAACCACGGCAAAGCCCTTTCCGGCCTCGCCCGCCCGCGCCGCTTCCACCGAAGCGTTCAAGGCAAGAAGGTTGGTCTGGAAGGCGATGTCGTCGATCATGCCGATGATGTTGGAAATCTTGGCCGAAGACTGGGTGATCCGGTCCATCGCCCCATTGGCATCGTTCATCAGGCTGCCGCCTTCTTCGGCCGCGCGCGAAACATCTTCGGCCTTGTGGGAGGCGATTTCGGCCTGGTTCGCATTGTCGATGACGGTGCGTGCCAGCTGTTCCATTGCTGCGGAGGTTTCTTCGATCGTTGCGGCCTGCTTGGTCGTGCGGTCGCTGAGATCGTTGGCACCTGAAAGGATTTCAGCCGTCGCCGTGCGCAACGAGCGCGAGGTACCGCGCAATTGCCCGACGACATCGGCCAGCCGATCGGCAACGGCATTGGTGTCGGCCTTCAGCTTGGCAAAGGCGCCGCTATAATTGCCTTCGATGCGGCGGGTCAGGTCGGTATCAGCCAATGCCGCAAGAACCTTGCCGGTTTCATCGAGCCCGCCATCGACGGTTTCCACCAGCGTATTGACGCCATTGGCGAGTGCGTTGAGTTCGGGATCTGGGAATTTTGCATTCACGCGGCGCGAGAAATCGCCGGCAATGGCCGCGTCGACCACATTGCCAAAGGCTGACTGCAATTCGGCCATCATCTTGGCCCGCTCGTCACGATCGCGAATGACGCGCACCGCTTCCGCGTCGGTCATCTGGGCAACCTTGATGCCGTTTTCGCGGAAGATTTCGACCGATCGCGCCAGCGTGCCGACCTCGTCGCCGCGCGCCATGAAAGGTACGCTTACCTCGTAATTGCCCTTGGTCATGCTCTCGACCGTCTTGCCCAACTGGCTGAGAGGCCGTCCCACAAGACGGAGCATCAGGACGAAGACAATGGCGATGGCCGCAAGAATGCAGAGCGCGGAAAGCTCGATAATGGTCGAGCGTGCTTCGGATACAGCCGCGCTCAAAGCGGCCTGCGGCACGAGTGAAACAAGGCTCCAGCGATCCTGCGTGTCGCCGGCGCTAAAGCTCATGGCCATAAAGCGTGCAGGGGCTCCATCGATGCCGGCTGCCTGGGTTTCGACGTAGTCGGTGCTGGAAAGCGAATTCTGCACCAATTTCCCGAGCGGATTGTCTGCTGCAAGCGTGGTCCCAATCAGGCTCGTGTCGGGATGTGAAATGACAATGCCGGTTGCGGAAACTAGGGCGACATTGCCTGTCTCGAAAGGTCTGATTTGGGAAAGGGCTTCGTTGATCGAGGCGAGTGAAACATCGACGCCAGCCGTGCCGACATAGGTTCCGTCAACTTTAATCGGCGCACCGAATGAGGTCAGCAGCACATCTTTTCCGCCGACCGAATAAGCATAGGGCTCGATGGCAACTGCACGGTCGAGCGACTTGGGCAGCAGGGCATAGTCGCCCGCGCCCGGTGTGTCATAGCCAATCAGCACTTCCTTGACGATCGTGCCGCTGCCGCGCTGCCAGTAGGGCACGAAGCGCCCCGTCGCATCCCATGGGGCCTGACCGGCAAATTCCGCGTCTCGGCCATCGAGCGCCTGAGGCTCCCATGCCGACCAGGTCCCCAGCAGCTTTGGATTGTCTTCAAGCATCGCCTCGTGCACCGCATCATAGGCGGCGCGATCGACCACGCCGGCACTTTTCATCGCCGATGTGGTTGTGGCGATGTCGACCGCTACCTGTTCGGCCTGCACGAGATCGCGGGACACTTGCTCGGCGATGGAACGCGTCGTTTCCGCCTGCAATGCCAAGGTCTGGGCTTCGACTGAGGACCCGATCTGGTGCACGAGAAAGCTCATCCCGGCGCAAAACACACCGGCTATGACAACACCAGCCACAAGCGAAACGCGGACTGGAAGAGAATTGGCACGCACGACACCACTCCTTGGCGCAGATAACGGGCCACGACGCATGGACCGCCTCGAGCAAGAATCGCGTTTCAAAGTGTAGGAGCGGTTAACTTAGGATATCTGCGTAGTGAAATTTTACGAGTGACATGATGGACGGAACCAGACGAAGGCGGCATCGTTAACGTCTCGTAGACGATAACCAGTAACACTGTTTATCGACTCAAAGGCCCCGGCGGCTCGTCGTCACCGGGGCACTTTTGCGTCTAGAGGGGAATTTCATGCAATATCGCGTTGTCGACGCAAGGGGTACGATGGTCCAGGCAGAGCATCTGGTCGATGCTTCGACGCCTGAAGCTGCCGCCAAGAGCGCCTTCGGTCTCGACCTTGTCCGGTCCGGCCGCATCCGCGATCTCGTCGCCCGTATCTACTGGCAGCCGCCAGGCTCGCCGAAGAACATGGTGCGGCTCTATTCCAAGGCTGCCTACTGAGGCGACATAAAGCTTTAGTCTCTTAAACCGTCATCCCCGCGAAAGCGGGGATTTCTGTTTGCGGCAGGCTTCCTTTACCCGCCGTCTGCCTGTCCTATGGCCCAGGTGACGCCGAACGGATCGCGCAACTGTCCATAGATGTCGCCCCAGAATTCTTTCTTGAGCGGCTGCACGACGAGGCATCCCGCGCCAACTGCCCGATCCCACCAGGCTTGCGCGTCGTCCACGTGGATATGAAGATTGAAAGCCTGCGGCGGCACGGGCGGAAAGCCGTAGTCGGGAAAGAAGTCTGAGAGATAGATCGAGGTGCCATTGATGGCGATCTCGGCATGCATAAGCCGGTCGCTGCCTTCTGCGGGCATGGTCTGCCTGACCTCGCCGGCAGAGGCTCTCTCGTAGAATTCGAGCGCGCGTTTGGCGCCGTCGACATTGATATAGGGCGTGACGCCCGTGGGCGGACGAAGGTCGGCCATGCGAAATCCTCCTCAGCGCATCTGCGACGTGGGGAAGATAGACCAATGCCGCAAACCCGAGTAGCCGTCAGGCGCCAGGATGAGCGCCGAACATGTCTTCGAGCATGTGCTGATGCGCAAGTTCGACTGCGCCCAAAAGGCCGGCCCGTCCGCCGCTTTGGCTGCGCACGATCTCAATCGGCCGCATCCAGGCTTTTTCGACGTGCGTCTTCACCCGCTCGATCAGTTCGGGGCGCGAGCCGATGCTGCCACCAAGCACGATGAGGTCGGGGTCGATCAGCGCAAGCACGGTCAGGATGGCCCGGGCCACATGCTCGCCGGTTGTGTCCAGCGTTGCGAGGGCAGGGCCGTTGCCGGCGGCAGCCATTTCGAAAATATCGCGCACCACATGCTGCGGATCTCCACCGACCGAGGTGTAGAACTTGCGGATGCCCGCTTCGCCCACGCGCTCTTCGAGCCCGGGCACGCCGCGGTCCTCGATGGTCCAGAGCGGCATATAGCCCATCTCGCCGGCCCCACCATGCGCCCCGCGCAGCAGCTTGCCGTTGATCATCAGGGCTCCGCCGATCCCGGTGCCGAGCGCGACGAACGCCACATTGCCCCGCGCCCTCGCGCTGCCCCGACCGACTTCGGCGAGAAGGGCGAGATTGACGTCGTTGTCGATCAACACGTCGACGCCCAGGGCCTCGCGCAGAGCCGACGGGAAATCGCCGTCCTGCAGGCCCGGCAGATTGTCCGCAAGGCTGAGTACATGGCTCTCCGGCTGCACTGCCGCCGGCACGCCGATCCCTGCCGCGCGCAAACGATAGCGCGGCAAACCTGTCGCTTCGCAGAGCTTGTCGACGATACCGGACAATTGGCCGACTAGGCCGGTCAGCCCCGTCCGCACCGTCGGCTCGGTCACCTCAGCCAGAATCACGCCGCGGATGTCGGCAATCGCCGCAGCGACTTTGGTGCCGCCCACGTCGAAGCCGACATTGAGCGCGGCATCCGTGCGCAGGGCGTAGGACAATTGCGATCGGCCGGGACTGCCGCCAAGCGCGCCTTCGACCTGGACCAGCCCCTTGGTTTCGAGCGTCGCCAGCAGTTCGGAAACCGCGAGGCGTGACAGGCCGACTCTCTGCGCCAGGGCGGGACGTTGCAGCGCTTCGCCCTCCATCATGGCCTCGACGAGCAAGCGTAAGTAACCAGCTTGTGAATTTTTTCGCGCCGACAGGGGGACACGGCGCTTTGTCACAGCAGCGCCATTAAGGCGCTGATTTTGCGTCAGTTCTTCCATCGTGCCCTCTGTCAGGTTTGCCCTGCCGCCCCGGAAATTACGGCCTCGCAATTCATCGTGCAAATTTTTTCATATTGCATGGATCAATTTGCGAAGCATAGAGTGCCTTCGTAACAGCATGAAATCCGCCGTTTAGACAAGAGATTTATGCAAGCGGTGGACGACTAGGGAACGGCCTAGACCTAAGTAATGAAAATTTTTCATTGCGGTCTGGTTTGATGTTGATTCACACCCGGCGCCGTTGGAGTGGCCCGGCTGATGGAGGGGAGAATGATGAAGTCAAAGACGTGGATCGCCCGTATTGCGCTTGCGGCTCTGTCCGCAACGGCGATGAGCGGCGCTGCATGGGCATTCCAGGAATCACCGATGCTGACCGAAATGGTCGAGGCCGGCAGCCTGCCGCCCGTCAATGAGCGCCTGCCGAGCAAGCCGACCGTCGTAAATGCGCTCGAAGTCGGCCAATATGGCGGCACCTGGCACCGTGCCTATAGCGGTCCGGGCGATCGCTGGGGCCCGACCAAGCTCATGGAAGAGCGCGTGCTCAAATGGGCCGCCGGTCCCGATGGCACGGCCGAGCTGACTAATGGCTATATCGAAAGCTATTCGGTCAACGAGGATTCAACCGAATTCACCTTCACCCTACTTGATGGCCTCAAATGGTCCGACGGCGAGCCGGCGACCACCGAAGACGTCAAATTCTGGTACGAGGACGTGTTCCTCAACCCCAAGAACATCGCTACGATCGACCCGACCTTCTCCCCCGGTGGCAAGCCGATGGAAGTCGAGATCAAGGACGAACGCACCTTCACGGTCAAGTTCGCCCAGCCCTACGTCTATTTCCTCCAGATCCTGGCCAAGGATTCGACCGGCGAGCCCAGCCTTGATCGCCCGAGCTTCATGTTCCCGAAGCACTATCTCAGCCAGTTCAATGACAAATATGCCAGCGAAGAAGAACTCGCCGCGGCCGCAACCAAGTTCGGCGTATCGAGCTGGACCGATCTCTGGGGCTCCAAGGGCGCCGCAACGGCCTGGTGGGCTAATCCTGATCTGCCGGTCCTGACCGCTTGGAAGATCGAAACCCCGGCTCCGGCCGAAAACGTCACCATGGTCCGCAACCCCTACTATTGGGCTGTCGATCAGGAAGGCAACCAGCTCCCCTATATCGATCGCATCAATCACCGCCTCTACCAGGATCCGCAGAGCCTCGCGCTGATGGTGGCCCAGGGCCAGATCGACGCCCAGGACCGAGGCATGTCCGAGCCCTACGATTTCTACAAGGAGAACGAAGAGCGCGGGAACTATCATCTCGTGCCATGGCTCGGCTCGGGCGTCTGGTCGCTGGTTCCGAACCTCAACACCACCGACGAAGTGCTGCACGAACTCTATGCTGACAAGCGTGTCCGTCAGGCGCTATCGGTCGGCCTTGATCGCGAGCTCATCATCGAGTTGACCCAGTCGGGTCTCGCCAAGCCGATCCAGGCCGCCCCGGTCAATGGCTCTCCCTATTATCAGGAAGACCTTCAGAACCACTGGACCGAATATGATCCGGACCTGGCCGATCAGTTGCTCGACGAAGCCGGGCTCGATCAGCGCGACGCCGAAGGCTTCCGCCTCCGTCCCGATGGCAAGCGGTTCACCATCGTCGTCCAGGGCGGCGACGCGGCTCTTGCCAAGCAGCTCGAGCTGATCGCGGAAAGCTATGCCGAGATCGGCGTCGAAATCCTGCCGCGCGTCATCGATCGCACCCAGCTCGACAACAACCGGACGAACAACGATTTCGATATGCAATATATCGTCTTCGATCGTCTGACCTATGTCCCGGCTGATCCGCGCATCATGATGGGTTCGGAAAGCTACGCCAACCAGAGCTATGTCTGGTACAGCACCAATGGCGAAAGCGGCATTGCGCCGCCCGAAGGCAGCGATTTCCAGAAGATCTATGATCT
>CAJYKO010000283.1 GCA_913775215.1 uncultured Devosia sp.
CGTTCACGAAGGTCAGTCGAAAGAGGTCCCGCCATTGATGCTGGCCTCCTCTCCAGCATCAATCTTGAATCACAAATCACCAGGAACTGGAATCCCCTGAATCAATTTCAAGGTGAACCGGTCTAGTGGTTCAATGCCACAGACCACGCGCGGAGCACTTCACCGTAAAGACCATTGCGGCCCGAGGCCCATGAGGCGTGCTCAGCGCAGAGCATTGTGCCAGGCGCCGAGCCTGACGGAGCCGTCTTCGAGACTGGCGATGGCCTCAAAGTCTTTCGATGCCTGCTTGCGATACTCGCCCGGGGGCATGCCATAAGCCAAACGGAACGCTTTACTGCAGTGACTTTCGCTGGAAAAGCCGAACGAAAAGGCGAGTTCTGCGATGGTTCGCTTGTCATGGTGCCTTCTGAGGGCGCGGCTCAGCAGTTCAAGCCGACGGGCCAGGATATAGCGGGATACACCGCCCGAGGATTGGAACACTTGGTAAAGAACCGATCGCGACACCCCGAGCTCACGGGCGATTTGACCGGAATCGAGCGCGCTATTGGCCAAGTGGCAATCGATGTAAAGCTCGATACGTTCGCGGCGCAGATGTCCAAAATAGCGGTCGCGCTGTGAAGAGGGTTTCTGGCCAGTGGCGGTGGCAAATGCGCCGGCAGCGAGTTCGGCGACCGCCTTGCCGGCACTGATCGCCATTGCGGCCGAGCCCTGCCCTCCCAGGCGTTTGAGGAGCAGCATGAATTCTGCAAGGAGCTGTGCGCTGTCCCTTGGCAGGATAGCGCCATGCAGCGCCGGCGCCATGGGCAGCGTTTCCTTCATCTGATCACGCGGCATATTGATCGTGATCAGTTGGGCGGCACTCGCAACATTGTGCTGTGGCCGAGCCATGTCGAGAAGGACGATCTCGCCGGGGCGCAGCTCCCGCTCTTCGCCGGGAGCGCCTCCGATCCATTTTCCCGAAACAAGCAGTTGCACGACAACGTGGTCGAACCCGTCCCGCCGGGCATGAGCGGCATCCCGCTTGTGACTGACCCCGCTTATCTGACGATCAATCACGATCATCCGCGAAAGTTGGTGGGCATGGGCTTCAGCGTGAAAGGTGTCACCAGTGGCAGCAATCTCTGATGCCACTGGATAAAGGTCGCAATATCGGGCGAAAGAGCCATCTTTCCCGATCGTGCGCGACGAAAACCGGAAGGGCTCAGTAGTGTTAGCCAAGGCAGTAGGCCTGTCCCATTCCTGCCGATGTCTTGCTCCGGCAGTTCAACCCTTTCTCACTACACGAGTAAGCGGGCAATCGAACAGTGTAATTTTGAGACCGCGCTGGCTGCGTGAAGCAAGAATGCCGTGCTCTATCGAGGCAATCACGGCACCTTATTTTCAGGCTTAGTCGTATGTTGCCTCAGCGCCGTCGAAGTAGATGGTATTGGCATCACAGATGTCGATCGAGGTCACGTCACCGTCGATGTTCGATCCGTCTTCAGCCTCCCAGGTGACGTAAAAGTCGATGGCACAGGGGCCATCATAATTGAATGCCATGGCGGCGCTTTCTCCGCCTGCGAGTTTGAAGTCCATCCAATTGGAACTCCATTCGCCATTTTCGCCGGTGTAGAAGCCAGTGATGATATAGTTCGAGCTGTTCTGGATATCGAAGTTCATGCCAGCCGCGCTGGCCGACTGAGCAGCGGCAAGCAGGGCTAGAGTTGCGGAAATGGCGCAAAATGTGTGTTTGATATGCACGATATGTCCCCCGGACTCAAGGTGCCAGCAGCGCTGGCGGCCCATGCCGTCGTTTTGAGTTGGTTTTTTTAGTTGGGAAGGCCGGCAAGCTTATCGCGACCGGCAAAGACCAGTGGTTGTGGTCTCTTTGTCTCCATCATCATAGCTGATGCCGGCTTTTTCGCCGGCGAGCGAGGTGATGGTTCCAGGGTAGAATGTCCCGGCGTTCTTGTAATTGCACTCGACCCGCGAGCCGATCATCCAGTCATAGGGGCGCACGTCGCGCAGGGCTACCGTCTCGCGCTCGCCATCGTCATAGCGGATCGTTATCTTGCCGCCATTGATGGACTCGGCAATGCCTGCGAACCAGTATCCTGATTTCTGATAGTTTCCGAGCACCCAATCGCCAACCGTCTGAGCGCTGGCGCTGCCAGATCCGACCGCTAAAACGGCGGTTGCGAGCACAATCGATGCAACTCTGAGCACGATAAATCTCCCTTTTTGGGCGCCAAATGCTGCGCCGAAGCTGGGTATTTATCTGGGGAGCGCGGCGCACGCATTGATCAGGCGTCCATAAGAGTTGCACCAGCGTCCTGAACTTATGGAAACCCGCTATTCCGGCTTCCACACCGCGGTTTCGGCTTCGCGTTTGAGCGGGCCCATGTGGGTAATGTCTTCGCCGCGGCGCATGGCGATGTTCATGCGGAAGGAGTTGCCGATTCGCTCGGAGCGCTCGGTGAAAAGGGCGGCGATGTCGGGCGGACAAAGGGTGTCCACGGTTTCGCGGAAAAGCCGGAGCCAGCGCATGAAATGGGCATCGCTCAATTCGGGGATGGCCATGTGCTTGGGCATGGGGCGGCCACCATATTTGCCGGTGCCAAGGAGCATGGAGCTCCAGAAATCGGTGATGGTGGCGATATGCGCCGGCCAATGCTCTTCGGGGATGACGCGATTGAATACCGGGCCTATGACTGGATCGCGGCGGGCGGCGGCATAGAAGGCTTCGACCACGCGGGCGATCATGGCTTCGTCGAGCCCCTCCGGCGTGTCCCAGCCGATGCGATGAAGGCGCGTGCCGGCGGGTGGGCGGGGATCGGTCATGAGACGGTCTCGGACGTGATGCGATAAGAGCAGCGGCGGCCACCGCTGACGATGTGTTCCTCGCGCTCGATCTGGGCTTCGGGGCCGAGAATAGCGCGGAAGACATCGAGCTCGGCACGGCAAAAGCCCTGGCAGGCGGTGGCGGCGGCGCAGATGGGGCAATGGTTTTCAATGAGCAGCAGCGAGCCATCGGGTTCTTCCCGCCACTCGGCCATATAGCCTTCTCGGGTGCGCAGATCGACAAGGGCGGCGGTGCGATCCTTGATGTCGGACTTGCCGGCGACGGCGGCTTTATAGGCCTCGCGCGTCAGGTTTTCGCGGGCGGTGATAACGGCGTCGAGCGCGTTGGGGCCGAGGGTGGTTTCCACGAGTTCGAGGAGTTGGACGGTGAGCGCGGCGTGGGTATCGGGGAAGCGCGACTGGGCGGCGGGGGTCAGGGACCAGAGCTGGGTCGGACGGCCGACGCCGGTCGAGGAGGCCATGGCTTCGACGAGACCTTCCTGCGCGAGGCGCAGCAATTGCTGGCGGGCTGCTTCGCCGGTGATCCCCAATTCCTGACCGATGGCACCGGACGAGAGGCCCGAGCGCATCTTAAGCGCCATCAGCACCCGCTCGCGCGGGCTGCGGGGGGACCATGCCGGATTTTCCAAGTCTGAACTTGACATATTGGGCGGAAGGGTTTTCAAAGTCATTGCTTGGAAAATAGTCCGGTTGGCCGCAGATGGCAAGCCGGGTCCAGAAGGAACCTCAAGCGAGGTGCTTCGATTTTCCCGATGCACAATGCAAAAGGAGCCCCAAATGGCCTTCGAACTGCCCACCCTGCCCTATTCGACCAATGCCCTTGCCAATGCCGGCATGAGCCAGGAAACGCTGGAACTGCACCACGGCAAGCACCACCAGGCTTACGTAACC
>CAJYKO010000284.1 GCA_913775215.1 uncultured Devosia sp.
CGTCCGAGGACGATGTTGGCGGCAAGCGTGTGATTGAGCAGCATAACGTCCTGCGGCACGACACCGACTGCGTCGTACCAGCTTTCGCGCTTGATTGTTGAGAGGTCGACCCCGTCGATCATGATACGCCCCGCGCTCGGCTCCAGCGATTTGAGCGCCAGCCGGAAGAGCGTCGTCTTGCCCGATCCGGTGGGACCGGTGATGAATGCGATGCTGCCGCCTGGCACGGCGAACGACAGAGGCTTCAGGGTCCGCCGCTCGCCATAGCGAAACGCCACGCCCTCGAAGGCGATATTGCCCTTGATCGCGCCAATCGCCCGATCGCCGTGCGCGGCGCGATCTTCCGGCTCCTGCCACATCCGCGCAAAAGGCAGAAACCGAGAGACCGAGCGCATCACATCATCGATCGCCATGCCGATCATTTCGAATGGCCGGTTGAGCTGCACGAGGATGAGGTTGATGAGGACGATATCGCCCACCGTCGTTTCGCCGGCTTCGAACCGCGGCAGCATCAGGAGATAGGTGACCGCCAATTGAGCCCCAAGCGCCGCTCCGAAAATCCCCGATAGCGCGATGCGCCGCCAGGACCAGCCGACCCAGGACGCCCGCGCCAGATCGGCCTTTTCCGAAAACTTTTCGCTGATCCAGCGATCGCCATTGAAATAGCGGATTGCCTCCATGCCATTGACGGCATTGCCGACGAAGCGTGCATTGTCCTGCGTTGCCTCGATGGCCTGATCGATCAGCGGCCGGGTCCACTTGTTGGCAAAGTAGGTGAGCGTAATGAAGATCGCGCCGTAGATGGTGACGATGGCAATGATATCGGCGCTGATCGTGGCCCCAAGCAAGGCAATGCCGAGGCTGATCTGCGCCACGCCGGGAATGAAGACGATCAGCACAAGCTGTACCAGCATCTGCACCGCGCCTTCGCCTTGCGACCGCGCCGTCTGGATCGCCACAGGATTGTGCTCGATGAAGAACGTGCCCGGTTTCTTGAGAAGCCGCGCGAAAAACTCCGTCGCCGCGATGAACTTCAAATCTTCCGAAGTCATCAGCGACAGATAATTCTGCGAATAGGAAAACAAGGTCTCAAGCCCGCGCATCACTGCATAGCCAAAGAAGGCAAGCGCCATGGTGCTCGCAAGGTCGCCCGCCGCGAGACCGTCAATCAGTCGGGAGAAGAGGTAGGGGGTGGCGATGCCGAGCATGGCGTTTAACGCAACGATGACCGCAATTCCCGCCAGCATCAGCCGGGATTGCCGCCAAAATTGCAGGTAAATGGCCCGGAGGGCAGGCCCGATTGTCGTCCAGTCGTCTTTTGTCATGGTGACTCGCTCTGGCTGGAAGGGGAGGGCACCCTAATGCGTTAACCATTGGGGTCAACCGTCAAGTTTCCCAATGGCAGCGACGCCATGCGACACCACGCGCCTTGCGTCCCGCCCTGGGAGGCGATAGCGATCAAGGCATTCCGGGAGACGTCATGCCCCTTCGCATGCGCCACATCACGAGAGATTTTGGCACGGCCTTTGCGGTCCTTGCCCTCTATTTGCTCGTAGTGCTGGCGCCGCTTCATCAGGCCGCGGGCCTCCAGCGCGATCTTGCGCGGCTTGGCTTTGAATCAAGCGTTTCCTGGTCGGTCTGCGCATCGCTTGCCGACCATGGCGATCCCAATGCACCACTTCTCGCCAAGTGCCCGGCTACCGGCATCGGCAAGTCCGATCCGCTTGGGCCGACGCCGGTTGCTCTCGTCGCGGACATCGAGCGCCTGGCTTCGCCGGTCGTTTATGACAGCGCCCCGCTCACGCACGCCCTCCGCGCTGCCGATCATCCCGGCCAGCCCCGTGCGCCGCCTGCTCGCGCCTGAGCGCCCCTAAAAGTCTTTCCCATTTCTGCGCCGGTCAGTCGTGCGCTTTATCCGAGGTTATCATGACCCGTCATTTTTCCACGCTCGCCCTTGCGGCCTTTCTTGTCATTACCCCTGCAGCACATGCCTTCGCGCAGGATGCCCATAGCCACACGACTGCGCCGGCCAATGCCGTCGTCACCGTCGGCACGCTCGAAATCTCGGGCGCATTCACCCGCGCGACCCTGCCCAATGCGCCTGTTGGCGGCGGTTTCTTCACTATCCAAAATACTGGCAGCGAGGATGATCGCCTCGTGTCCGCCAGCACGCCCATCGCCAAGACTACCCAGATCCATGAAATGGCCATGGAAGGCGATGTCATGAAGATGCGCGAACTCGAGGATGGCCTCGTCATTCCCGCCGGCGAAACCGTCGTGCTCGAACCCGGCGGCAAGCATCTGATGCTGATGGGCCTGACGGCCGCCATCACGGAAGGTGCATCCGTGCCCGTAACCCTCACCTTCGAAAAGGCGGGTGAAGTGACGCTTGACCTTGCGGCTGCTGGCACGGCTGCCGACGCACCGGCGGCGGGTCACCACTGATGCGCCAGATCACGCTCGTCCGCACGGTCCTCTGGGGCCTCGTCATCGCCGCCGGCCTCACCGCCACTGGCCTTTACGCCTATACCGCGACACGCCCAGCTCAGGCGCAAAACCTCGGCGATGGCGATTACCAATTGGTCACTGCCGAAGGCCAGCCGTTCACCCGCGCCAGCTTCAATGGCAGCCCATCCATGCTGTTTTTCGGCTTTGCGCATTGCCCCGAAGTGTGCCCCACTTCGCTGGCCGAAATGACCTCCTGGTACGAAGCGCTTGGCAATGAAGCCAAGGACCTCAAGGCTTACTTCGTCACCGTCGACCCGGAGCGCGACACCGAAGCCGTCATCAAGGACTATGTCGCCTGGACCGGTCATGTCACCGGCGTCACCGGCACGACCGAGGAGATTGCCAAGGCCGCCAAGGCTTGGGCGATCTACTATCAGAAAGTGCCGCTCGAAGACGGCGACTATACCATGGACCACACCGCCTCGATTTTTCTCCTCGACAAGAACGGAAATTTCGAGGGCACAATCGCATATCGCGAAGACACCGCGACGGCTTTGGGCAAGATTAGAAAATTGCTGGCTCAGAGCTGAGGTTTTTTTAGCTAAGCCCCACCGTCGCGCTCCAATCTGTCCATTGGCAGATTGGAGCGCAGCCGTACGAGCGGGTGAGAACTGCCTAATATTGCGATGCCTGTAGCTGCGCGCGCGCCGCATCGAGCCCGGCGACCGCATCGCCATATCCTGTGGCCGCTACCGCTTCAAAGATCCGCTCTGCTTCGCGATAGCGCTTGAGATGATAATAGCTCCAGGCCCGCAGCGTCAGCAGATCGTTCCGCTCGGCCGCATAGCGTGAGCGGGCGTCGAGCATGGCAAGGGCGAGTTGATATTCGCCAATGCCATAGGCGCTCGTCGCCTTGAGCGTGAGGATTGATATTTCGAGTTCGATGGCGCGCTTGTCGGAAATCGGTGCTGCTGCGGCAGCCACGGCAGCTTCATCAGGCAAGCCTAGCCGCACATAGGCGAGGGCGCGCCCATAGGCGGCATCGCTGCGGACTGACTGGCTGGCCGAATCAAGCGCCCTTCCGAAATGATCAACCGCCTGGGCAGGGCGGTTGAGATCCATCAGACACCAGGCATGAGCGAGAGCGCCGGCCGGAGAAAGGCTGGCCGGCGGACGATAACTTCGGCAACTGCCGCCGCCACCACCGCCGCTGGATATAGTATCATCTTGCGCAGGTGTCGCTGCGTAGTCTTGCCGGGTCTGCGTCACGGTCGCCCGTACAGTCTGCACCTGCGCCGGAAACATCGTAACGTGCTGTGGCCTGGGCCTGGGCAGCGGGACGTTGAAACTAGTGGCTGAGACCGAACCGAATTGGGCGATACGCGCCGACCGCCCACCCCAGCTCCGACGAATTTCCTCGACTTGGGCCGTGTTGCCAAGAGCATTAGCCGCAACCATCATGCCATAGGCAGCCGGCTCGAGATCGGACTGCCACCC
>CAJYKO010000285.1 GCA_913775215.1 uncultured Devosia sp.
CTGTCCGACATCATTCTCGCCGTTGTCGGCGCAGAGCAGGGCACCGATCCCGCCACGATGCGCCCGGTCTTTGCGGGTCTCGCCGAAGGCACGATCGTGGGCATGATGGCTGGCGCTGCCGATGCGGCCAAGCTTGGCACCGCGGTCAATCAGTTCATCAGCGGCAAGGCCAAGTCGCTCAACATCGCTATTGAAGCCAAGGAAGACCCCGGCCTCGGCATGGCTGACTTCATGGCTGCCGAACAGGATCCAAAGGTTCTGATCGACAAGGTGAACATCACTGCCGCAGCGAAGTAAACAAAAGGGGCGGCCCAGAGGCCGCCCCAAACGTTTCGACACCTTGCCACCCCACCCAAGACGTCATCCCCGCGAAAGCGGGGATTTCCGTTCAGGGCCAAACAGAAATTCCCGCTTTCGAGGGAATGGCGATGGCAGAAAGTTCAGCGAACAGCCTTCTCCAGCGCCCCCATAGACCAAGCCAGCAATTGCTTGGCCCGCTCCGCGCTTCCAGCCTCGACATAAGATCGCAGCTCTGGCGCATTGCCAGACGCCCGGAAGTGAACGGTCTCGCCGCTTTTGAGATGAAATTGCAGCCCGTCGATCGCATTCACATCGGCAATCTCATAGGGTGCGAAGACCTCTGCTGCGTACGCACCATCGCTTTGCAATCGCTCTAGAAATGGACCGCTGCGATCCGCTGGAACTTCCTGCAAGCGATCAGCTAAAGCCACCTGGAGCGGCAGACGCGCCACCAGTTCCGCCACCGAAATCTTTTCCGCCGCAGCCAGACCAAGCGCCGCAATCACCGGCAGAATCGCGTCGCGGGTCGGTAGGGCCGTGAGTTCAAAGCCCTTACCAACAAACGTCCCGCCATTGGCCTCAAAGCCAACGACCCTCTCGGCCTTTTCCATCTCCGCGACCACGAACGGCGAGCCGACACGCGTCCGGATAACCTGGTCAAAGTAGCCCGTCCGTTCGATCGCCGAATTAGAGGTGACCGGCGTTACCACAGTCTTTGCCGACAAGAACTGCGCCGCCAGCAAGCCCAACGCATCGCCGCGCACGAAATTGCCGCTACCATCCATCACCAGTGGCCGATCGGCATCGCCATCTGCCGAAATGATGGCGTCGAGCTCATGCTCGCGAACCCAGTCGGGCAGGGGGGCGAACAGGGCGTCCGAAAATGCCTCAGTATCGACCGGCACGAACACGTCGCTGCGCCCCAGCGACACGACTTGCGCGCCAAGTGCCGCAAGTATTTCGCCCATCAGTTCCCGCGACACCGTCGAGTGCTCGAAAATTCCGACCTTGAGCCCTTCAAGCGCTCCGATCGGCAAAAGATCCACGCATCGATCGCGATAGGCGTCCAGCGTTTCCTCATTTTCATCGAGCACCGATTCATCGTAGTCCGGCACAGCTACATCCGACAGCGCCGCTACGATGCCCGCTTCATCAGCCTTGCTGATTTCGCCGGTCGGCTTGTAAAACTTCAGCCCATTGCGATCGGCGGGGATATGGCTGCCGGTGATCATCACTGCGGCGCTCTCGGTCGTCATCGCCTGCAGTGCCAGTGCAGGTGTCGGAACCACGCCGCAATCGACTGGTTCAAAGCCTGCTGCCACAATCGCTGCCAGACAATCTTCCGCAATCGCCGGGCTCGATGGCCTTAGATCATATCCGACGAGCACTCGCCCGCCAGTCATCTGGCCAGACGTCTTGAGGTGCCGGAGGAAGGCTGAGACGTAGCGCCGGGCTGGCTGCCCCTCAAGGTCAACGACAAGGCCACGTACGCCGCTTGTGCCAAATTTCAGGCTCATGGATGCTTCCGGAAAGTTGAGGTTCAGTCTTCGAATGTCGGTCTGCCACGGCCTTGCTTGATGTCGGACCGATTGGTCTTGGCATCGAGCCGGCGCTTCTTTGAGGCAAGGGTAGGGCGGGTTGCAATCCGTGGCTTGGGCACGAATGCCCCTTCCCGCAGCAGCGCTACCAATCGCGCCAGCGCCTCTGCGCGATTGAGCGGCTGGTCCCGGTGGCTGTTGGATTGGATGACGATGACGCCATCCTTGGTCAGCCGGCTGCCTGCAAGCGCCGCAACCCGCCGCTTCATCGGCTCAGGAATATTCGGAGAGTTCTGGAGATCGAAGCGCAGCAAAACCGCGCTTGCGACCTTATTGACGTTCTGTCCGCCGGGCCCCGCCCCGCGAACGAAGGTTTCCTCGATCTCGCTGGGATCGATGGAAACAGAGCGGGTGATGGCGATTGGGTCGGCCATGATCCCGCTCTGCCCTTATCGCTTCCAGCGCCCGGTGAAATAGACCTCTTCATCATGGATGATGCGGCCCTTTTCGGTCGTGCGGAACTTGCCCGGCTCGACCTCTTCCACCCACTTCTTCTTCAGCATGCCGGCAAAAGTCTTTTCGCCGATATCCTTGAAGTCATCCGGGCCAAGGACATTGTCCTCGCCCAGATGGAAGAGCGCTTTCATTTCGCGGTTGGACGGACGCTGCGGCATTTAGGCGGCCTGCGCCTTGCTCGAGAGATCAGGCGGGTTTGCTTCACCAAGAAGGTTCACGATGGCTTCCATCGAAGGCAGAACCTGCTGGCCTTCCGTGCCGAGCCGACGCACGGATACCGTGCCTTCCTCGGCCTCGCGCTTGCCCACGACGAACATCAGCGGCACCTTGCCAACAGAGTGCTCGCGCACCTTGTAGTTGATCTTCTCATTGCGCGTGTCGATTTCGGCACGGATGCCGGCAGCCCTGAGTTGAGCCACCAGCTTCTGGGCATAGTCATCCGCTTCCGAAACGATCGTCGCGACAACGACCTGGGTCGGTGCCAGCCACATCGGCAGCTTGCCCGCGCTGTTTTCGATCAGAATACCGATAAAGCGCTCGAAGCTGCCGAGGACCGCACGGTGCAGCATGATCGGGCGGTGCTTGGCGCCGTCGTCACCTACATATTCCGCGTCCAGCCGCTCGGGCAGGTTCGGATCCACCTGCAGCGTGCCGCACTGCCAATCGCGGCCGATCGCGTCGGTCAGGACGAAC
>CAJYKO010000286.1 GCA_913775215.1 uncultured Devosia sp.
CCGAAGGCTTCGAAAAGTTCCTCGACGTCAAGTATACCGGCACCAAGCGTTTCGGCCTCGATGGCAGCGAATCCGCCATTCCGGCGCTCGAGCAGATCATCAAGCGCGGCGGCGCCCTCGGCATCAAGGATATAGTCTTCGGCATGGCCCATCGTGGCCGCCTCAATGTCCTGACCCAGGTGCTGCAAAAGCCGCACCGCGCTCTGTTCCACGAATTCAAGGGCGGCGCTTTCTATCCCGACGACGTCGAGGGTTCGGGCGACGTGAAGTACCATCTCGGTGCGTCTTCCGACCGCGAATTCGACGGCAATAAGGTCCACCTGTCGCTGACGGCAAACCCCAGCCACCTCGAGATCGTTGATCCGGTCGTGCTCGGCAAGTCGCGCGCCAAGCAGGATCAGCACATTTCACCCGATGGCAAGCTGATCAACATCGCCACGGATGGTAAGCCGGACCGCTCCATGGTCCTCCCGCTCCTCATCCACGGCGACGCAGCTTTTGCCGGCCAGGGCGTCATTGCCGAATGCCTCGGGCTTTCGGGCCTCAAGGGTCATCGCACCGGCGGTTCGATCCATCTGGTCATCAACAACCAGATCGGTTTCACCACCGCGCCGATGTATTCGCGCTCCTCGCCCTATCCGACCGATGTCGCCAAGATGATCGAGGCCCCGGTTCTCCATGTGAATGGTGACGACCCGGAAGCCGTGGTCTTTGCCGCCAAGGTCGCGGTCGAGTATCGCCAGAAGTTCGGCAAGCCTGTCGTCATCGACATGTTCTGCTATCGCCGCTTCGGTCACAACGAAGGCGACGAACCGAGCTTCACCCAGCCGCTCATGTACTCCAAGATCCGGAGCCACAAGACGACGCTGGAACTCTATTCGGAAAAGCTGGTCGCCGAAGGCGTGTTGACCGCTGACGAAGTTGAAAAGCTCAAGGGTGACTGGCGCTCCAAGCTCGAAGCCGAATTCGAAGCCGGCCAGGACTACCGTCCGAACAAGGCTGACTGGCTCGATGGCGCCTGGAAGAACTTCAAGCCCGCAGACGAAGAAGGTCCGCGCCGTGGCGAAACCGGCGTCGCGCTCGACAAGCTCGTCGAAATCGGCACGAAACTCACCACGGTTCCGGCTGACCTCAATGTACACCGCACGGTCAAGCGCTTTATCGACAACCGCCTCGGCGCGATCGAGTCGGGTGAAGGCATCGACTGGGCAACGGCCGAAGCCCTGGCTTTCGGTACGCTCGTCACCGAAGGCCACCCGGTTCGCCTGTCCGGCCAGGATTGCGAACGCGGCACGTTCAGTCAGCGCCATTCGGTGCTGAACGATCAGCAGGTCGAGAACAAGAGCTATACCCCGCTCAACAATCTCGATCCGCAGAACCAGGCCCGCTACGAAGTCATCAACTCCATGCTTTCGGAAGAAGCCGTCCTGGGCTTCGAATATGGCTACTCGCTGGCCGAGCCCAAGGCGCTAACGCTCTGGGAAGCCCAGTTCGGCGATTTCGTAAATGGTGCGCAGGTCGTCATCGACCAGTTCATCTCTTCGGGCGAGCGCAAGTGGTTCCGTATGTCGGGCCTCGTGATGCTTCTGCCGCATGGCTATGAAGGGCAGGGCCCGGAGCACTCCTCCGCACGTCCCGAGCGCTTCCTGCAGCTTTGCGCGGAAGACAATATGCAGGTTGCCAACTGCACCACGCCGGCCAACTATTTCCACGTGCTGCGCCGGCAGCTCAAGCGCGACTTCCGCAAGCCACTGATCCTCTTCACGCCCAAGAGCCTCTTGCGTCACAAGCGCGCTGTCTCGGGCCTTGTGGAGCTCGGTCCCGATTCCTGCTTCCACCGTCTCCTTTGGGACGATGCCGAGGCTCCCGGCGTGCCGAAGACCACCACGCGCCTTGTCGGCGACGACAAGATCCGCCGCGTCGTCCTCTGCACCGGCAAGGTCTATTACGATCTCCTCGAAGACCGCGAGAAGAAGGGCATCGACGACGTCTATCTCCTCCGGGTCGAGCAGCTCTATCCGTTCCCGGCCAAGGCGCTGGTGGACGAGCTGACCCGCTTCCCCAATGCCGAGATCGTCTGGTGCCAGGAAGAGCCGCGCAATATGGGTGCCTGGACGTTTATCCAGCCCTATGTGGAATGGGTGTTCGACCAGATCGGTCGTGAATATCAGCGCGTCCGATATGTCGGCCGCAAGGCTGCCGCATCGCCGGCAACCGGCCTGATGCGCACCCACCTGGCCCAGCTCCAGGAATTCCTCGACGAAGCGTTTGCCAAGTAAGCACAAGATAAAAGGATCAATAATGTCGACAGAAATCCGTGTGCCGACGCTGGGCGAAAGCGTCACCGAAGCGACCATTGGCCAGTGGTTCAAGAAGGTTGGCGACACCGTCAACGCTGACGAACCCCTGGTTGAGCTCGAAACCGATAAGGTCACCATCGAAGTGCCGGCCCCTTCGGCTGGCGTTCTCGAAGCCATTGCCGCCAATCCCGGCGACACCGTCGATGTCGGCGCGCTGCTCGGCGCCATCAGTGCCGGTGGGGCAGGGGCTGCTGCGTCTGCGCCCGCCGCTGCCGCGCCGACCCCGGCCAAGACGGAAGTGCCTGCCGCCAATGCTGCTGGCCCCGAGCCAATCAAGCCGGCTGGCGCCACCGACCGCGCTCCCGCGCCGTCTGCTCAGAAGCTGATCAACGAAAATGGTCTTGATGCCAATTCGATCGGCGGTTCGGGCAAGTCGGGGCAAGTGCTCAAGGAAGACGTGCTCGGCGCGCTCGCCCGCACCTCGACCCCTGCTGCAGCGCCCGCAGCCAAGCCGGCGGAAGCCAAGGCACCGGCGCCCGCTCCGCGCGCCCCGAGCCTTGCCGGCGATGCCGAGCGCGAAGAACGCGTCAAGATGACCCGTCTCCGCCAGACCATCGCCCGTCGCCTCAAGGATGCGCAGAACACCGCGGCCATGCTCACCACTTTTAACGAAGTGGACATGAAGCCGGTCATGGACCTGCGCAATTCCTATAAGGAGCTCTTCGAGAAGAAGCACGGCGTCAAGCTTGGCTTCATGGGCTTCTTTGCCAAGGCCGTGGTTCACGCGCTCAAGGAAATCCCGGCTGTCAATGCCGAGATCGATGGCGATGACCTGATCTACAAGCAGTATGCCCATCTCGGCGTCGCCGTTGGCACCGACAAGGGCCTCGTCGTCCCGGTCGTGCGCAATGCCGACCAGATGTCGATTGCTGAAATCGAAAAGGAAATCGGCAATCTCGGCAAGAAAGCGCGCGACGGTCAGCTGTCGATGGCCGATATGCAGGGCGGCACCTTCACCATCTCCAATGGTGGTGTCTATGGCTCGCTGATGTCGACGCCTATCCTCAATGCGCCGCAGTCTGGTATTCTTGGCATGCACAAGATCCAGGAGCGTCCGGTCGTCGTCGGCGGCCAGATCGTCATCCGTCCGATGATGTATCTCGCGCTCTCCTATGACCACCGGATCGTTGACGGCAAGGAAGCCGTGACCTTCCTCGTTCGCGTCAAGGAAAGCCTTGAAGCGCCCGAGCGTCTGGTCCTCGATCTCTGATCAAACGGTAGTCGTTTGAACGGGAACAATCGGCTCAGCCGGTGCGTTACGCGAAAGGCCCGCTATAGCGGGCCTTTTTTCATGTCCTAACCAAACCGTGTTGTTGGCCGCGCTCGATGTTAACGTACTGTTAGCGGAAGTGGCCCCTATGCATAGCGTAGTCGCTGAACTGTCACACGCCTCGGAGATGTGGGTTGCGTTTTTGTCTGACCCTGACCGCTGCCATTCTGACCTCGGTTATCCCCGCCATTGCACAGGACGATTCTGCTGGTAATCAGCAGCTTATCGGCGAGCTCATGGCCTTCCACGGCTCGCAGGCCATCGTCGATGTGATGACCACCCATTGCTATGAAACCACCGGTCTCGATGGCGCCTATAAGGCTGCCGCCGACAATTGGTATCTGCGGAATATCGGTTTTCTCGATCTCGCCGACCGTGTCATTGCCCGGCTTGGCGGTGGAGCAGAGGATCAGCGCCGCGCCGCCGAAACTTACGGCGGTTCGCAGATCATGACCGCCTATAACCAGGCAGAAAATAAAGACAATTTCTGCCGCGCCTTCCTGGACCAAGTGGAATCGGGCGCGCTCGATATCGACCAGCAATTGCCCGATCCCCTTAAGCGCGCTCAAGAAATCTCGGCCTCCTCCTGATCCAGCTGCGGTTTCATGCGTTTCCTCTGCAGTTGCCGGAGGATTTCATGAGCATCGAACTGACTTTCCTGATCTGGAGCGCCGCGCTCGCCTTTGCCTATGTTCTCGTGCAGTCGACGGCCTATCGTCTCGACTATGGCCTGCTTCATGCCGGCTCGCAGCGCGACAATGAGCGGGCGCCGAATAAATGGGCCGCGCGCGGCAATCGTATGCTGCGCAACTTCCTTGAAACCTATGGCATTTTCATCGCGCTTGCCGTCGCCACCGAACTCTCCGGCCGATCGGATGGCTTGACCCAGTGGGGCACTCAGATCTGGTTCTGGTCGCGCTGGGTCTATATCCCGGCCTACTTCATCGACGTCCCCTTCGTGCGCTCCGGCGTCTGGACCGTGTCGATGCTCGGACTCATCCTTCTCTTTGTGGGCGTTGCCTTTTAGGTGAGGGCCCTTGCCGGGCGGCGGATTGCCGCCCGGAAGCCAGTGGTGTAACGGTTTGACCGCTCTATAAGCGGTGCGCCCATGACCTTTCCCTGGCTCGAATTCGCTGGCCTCATGCTAGCTTTTGGCATCAATGCCGTCATTCCTGGCGCCGATTTTGCCATGGTGCTGCGCCAATCTGTAGCGCATGATCGCCGCGCCGCTCTTTTCACCTCCGCTGGCATTGCCACATCGATCCTGGTCCACGGCACCTATACTTTGCTGGGCGTCGGCGTGATCGTCGGGCAGTCTCTGCTTTTGTTCAATATTTTGAAATGGTTGGGCGCGGCCTATCTTGTCTGGCTCGCCATTCAGGCGCTGCGCAGCCCGCCACCGCAGCCACCATCCGAACTCGATGCTTCGCGGGCACGCCGCGGCGACATGGCGGCTTTTGCGCTCGGGTTCCTGACGAACCTTCTCAACCCCAAGGCCGTGCTGTTCTTCCTCGCGCTTTTCACCTCGCTCGTGTCGATCCACACGCCGGGCGAAGTAAAAGTTATCTACGTGCTCAGCATGAGCCTTATGCTTTTTGCCTGGTTCGCATTGGTGTCGTTTTTCTTTACGACCCCTTCAGTGCGGCAGGGCTTTTTCCGTGTCGGCCGGTGGTTTAATCGGGTTACCGGCATTACATTCCTGGCGTTGGCCGTTCGCGTCGCGCTGGCACAGCGCTAAACTTATCTGAGGCTTAGAAGAACCATGGCAGAACAATTCGACCTCGTCGTAATCGGCTCCGGCCCCGGCGGCTATGTGGGCGCCATCCGCGCCGCACAGCTCGGGCTCAAGGTGGCCGTGGTCGAAAAGTGGCCGACGCTCGGCGGTACCTGCCTCAATATCGGTTGTATCCCCTCCAAGGCGCTGCTCCACGCGTCCGAGCTTTTCGAAGAAGCCGGCCACGGCTTCAAGCAGCTCGGCATCGACATTCCCGCGCCGGTCCTCAACCTGCAGCAGATGCTGGCGCACAAATCCGATGTCGTTGCCTCCAATGTCGGCGGCGTCGATTATCTCTTTAAGAAGAACAAGATCACTGTCTTCCGCGGTACGGGCTCGATCCCGGCCGCCGGCAAGGTGCTGGTGACGCCGCAATCAGGCGCGGCGCAGGAAATTCTCACGAAGAACATCGTCATCGCGACCGGTTCGGTTTCGGCCAATCTTCCCGGTATCGACATTGACGAGAAGACCGTCGTCACCTCGACTGGCGCACTGTCGCTCGACAAGGTGCCGGGGCATCTCCTCGTCATTGGCGCTGGCGTCATTGGCCTTGAGCTTGGCTCGGTCTGGCTGCGTCTTGGCGCCAAGGTGACCGTCGTCGAATATCTCGATCGCATCCTACCCGGCATGGACAGCGAAGTTGCGCGCCAGTTCCAGCGCATGCTGCAAAAGCAGGGCATGGAATTCAAGCTTTCGAGCAAGGTGTCCGGCGTTCAGAAGGATGCCAGCGGCGCGCTCAAGGTGCAGGTCGAGCCCGCCAAGGGTGGCGAGGCTGAAGTCATCGACGCCGATATCGCGCTCGTCGCGATCGGCCGCAAGCCGTTCACCGAAGGTCTGGGCCTTGAAGGCGCTGGCGTGGCGCTCTACGAGCGTGGCCGCGTTAAGGTCGATGGACACTATAAGTCGTCGGTCGACGGCATCTATGCCATCGGCGACGTGATTGCCGGCCCGATGCTGGCGCACAAGGCCGAAGACGAAGGCATCGCAGTTGCGGAAATCCTCGCGGGCCAGGCAGGCCACGTGAACTATGCCGCTATCCCTTCGGTGGTTTACACCAATCCCGAAGTCGCTTCCGTCGGCAAGACCGAAGACGAGCTCAAAGCTGACGGCGTCAACTACAAGATCGGCAAGTTCCCCTTCACCGCCAATGGCCGCGCCAAGGCGATGCTGGCGACCCAGGGTTTTGTGAAAATCCTCGCCGATGTGGAAACCGACCGTGTGCTCGGCGCCCATATCGTTGGCAGGAACGCCGGCGAGATGATCCACGAATTGGTGACGCTGATGGAATTCTCCGGCGCTGCTGAAGACCTGGCGCGGACGACCCACGCACACCCGACACTGTCGGAAGCCGTGCGTGAGGCTGCGCTGGCCCTGGGCGATGGGGCGATCCATATCTAACGCAGTCGCCGAGCCCCACCGCTTGTCACCCCGGCGAAGGCCGGGGCCCATCCTGAGATCTCAAGATGGATCCCCGCCTACGCGGGGATGACGCACCGCAGTCTTATCGAAGTCCCAGAAGGCGCCGCCGATCGCGGCGCCTTTTCTGCACCCCTATAATTCATCATACAAGTTTCAATCAATTGTATGTTGACTCGCTCTTAAGACTTCCATACCAGTTCTCCCATGGCACCGATTTCCGAGGAGGGGA
>CAJYKO010000287.1 GCA_913775215.1 uncultured Devosia sp.
TGTTCAACAAGACCTTGGCCGATTGGGACCGCATGATCGGCGTCGTCTCCGAGGCTGATCCCTTCGGGCATCTGCTTTCCGTGCACAATGGTTTTGCGCCCTATGATTACAGCGACGAGCGCATCACCCATGTCAGCATCCAGCGGCCCTACACCGACCGCATTGCGCTCTGGCGCAAGCAGTTTGGCAAGCCCGTCTCGGACGATGAATGCTGCTATGAGGGCGATATCGCCGAGGCCTGGGGAAATATTTCGGGCCGCGAGCTGGTGCATCGGTTCTGGGACGGCACGGTGGCTGGTGGCTCCGTTACCCATGGCGAGACCTTCTACAATGACGCGGAAAATCTTTGGTGGGCCAAGGGTGGCAAGCTGAGTGGCGAGAGCGTTCCGCGTATCGACTTCTTGAAAAAGGTTCTCGAGGCCGCGCCCGACGAAGGGCTCGATCCGGTGCAGACGACCGGCGCATACAAAATCATGATTGCCGGCGGGCTCGATCATGCGGACCTGCGCGAACTAATCAATCCCAATTTGGGTGAAGACGGCTGGGTGCGCGTGGGAGCGCCATTCGCGACGGCAGGACAGCCCCATCGTTACTACCTGACTTATTTCGGCCAGAACCAGCCTGGGGAATACGCAGTGCCCGTGCCGCCCAACGAGCGCTATCGGGCAACGCTGATCGACACTTGGGAAATGACCGAAACGGTGATCGCCGAAAGCGTGCAGCGCGGCGATGTGCTTCGTTTCAAGGCCAAGCCTTACCAGGCGCTGCGCCTCAATCGTATCGAGGCCTGAGGGGAAAGACGATGACAAATAGTGCGACAGCGGTGTGGGACATTTTCGAACTGGCAATGGACGGCCCGAGCGAGGGCAATCCCTTTCTCGAGGTCGAGCTTGCGGCGGTGTTTTCGCAAGGCAGCCGCACCGTGCGCGTGCCCGGCTTTTACGATGGGGAAGGCCGCTATATCGTTCGCTTCATGCCTGATGTGGAAGGAGAATGGCGCTACGAGACGAGCTCCTCCGCTCAGGCGCTTTCTGGCAAGACCGGCAGCGTTTCGGCAACAGCACCACGGGCCGGTGTGCACGGTCCGGTGCGCGTCGCCAATCAATTCCACTTTGCCCATGCTGACGGCCAGCCCTTCCTCTCTTTCGGCACGACCTGTTACGCCTGGACGCATCAGCCGCTGAGCGAGCAGGAGAAGACGCTGTCGACCCTCGCCAAAGCGCGGTTCAACAAGCTGCGTATGGGCGTTTTTCCCAAGGACTATCCCTATAATGTCAACGAGCCGCTGCATGATGTCTATCAGCGCAAGGCCGATGGCAGCTTCGATTTCGACCGGCCCAATCCCGAAAGTTTCCGGCACTTCGAAAACCAGGTAAAGGCGCTCGGCGATATGGGCATTCAGGCCGATATCATCATGCTGCACCCCTATGATCGCTGGGGCTATTCCGGCATGAGCGAAGAGCAGGACTATCGCTATTTCGCCTATCTCGTCGCGCGGCTCGGCGCCTATCACAATGTGTGGTGGTCGCTCGCCAACGAATACGACTTCCTGCTCAACACAAAGCCCATGGAACAATGGGATCGGTTCTTCGCGATCATCCAGGCGAACGACCCTTATGATCATCTCCGCTCGATCCATAATGGCGATCCCGAGGCCAATTATGATCACACCAAGCCTTGGGTCACCCATTCCTGCATTCAGAACTGGGATGTGAAGCGTACCGGCGAGTGGCGCGCGGCCTATGGCAAGCCGGTGGTCAATGACGAGCCGGAATATGAAGGCGATATCATCCAGAGTTGGGGGAATATCTCGGCCCAGGAACTGGTGCATCGGTTCTGGACCACTGCGATGCGCGGCGGCTATGCGGGGCATGGCGAAACGTTCAGCCATCCTGAAGATCTGATCTGGTGGGGCAAGGGCGGCGAGTTGCGCGGCGAGGCGTGGAAGCGGATCGGCTTTTTGCGGCAGGTGATGGAAGAGGATGCGAAGAGCGGTTTTGAGCCGATCGATCCAAAAACGCGCTTTCCTTGGAACCGCGTGTCTGGTGCGCGGGATGGAGATACGACGATCATTTATCTCGGCGAGCACCAGCCAGTGATCTGGGCTTCGGGCCTGCCCAAGGAGGATGGGGATTATCAAGTCGACCTGATCGACACCTGGAATATGACGATTGAGCCAGCAAAGGTGGTTGCAGCGCCGGAAAACCATCCGACGCGGCATGGTTCGGTGATTGCGCCGACGCGGCCAGATTCTGCGTTTGCCGTGGAACTGCCGGGACGGCCCCATCTCGCGATCCGCGTTCGGCCGCTCCTAAACTGAGCGAACTGCTTCTTCTGGGCAAGAACTGACTCTAAAAGGAAGCGAGGCTTAAAGGCACCATTGTAACGACAGCTGTGCATGATGTTCAGCGACGGTTCCGTGACCAGACCGTTGGGTCTGCCGCCATGGAGGCACTCACCGATCACAATGCACCCACGGTTACGCCGTCAAAACGGCCATACTTGGCGGCCAATCTCTTTCATTCAGGTGGCTGAATGGCAAGAGTGCTAAGGAGAGTCAGGGGACTGGAGGATTTTGTCTTCTTGGAACCAAAAGCCGCCGGTCTGCAACCTACCCCACTTTTGACGTGGCGGCCACATGAGCAGACTGGCAGCTTTCGGGAAATCCAAAATACGGCTAGGAACGGCTGGAATGGTGAAGGTTTGGGATGCCGTTAGGCGTCGCAAAGCCAGCCATGCAGGAACCCGCGGTCCGCATGCGCTGCGCTATGGGTTTTCTGTTTTGGCGTGGTCGAGTGCCGGTCGCGAACTTCGGCATATGCCGTGGTACGTTTGGCAGTTGGACGTCGTCCGGGCAGCATTTGAGCCTCAGCGGCGACGGTATTGATGAGATTGGCATGCATGATTATGATCAACGTGGCGCTTGACGCGAACCATCCCTTCGGCCCACGATGTGGCGCAGCCGTTTGAAGGAGCGGATCATGCCGGGTCATGGGCGGTCTCCCCGGTTGTTGGTCGCGCGGTCGGCGGCGCTCGAGGCTGGCACCATGCAGCGAAGGTCTCGATGATCACCATGGTGCCGCCGCAGCAGGGACAAGGCAGGCGCGGGTCTGGAGCGGTCTTGGGGGCCGGCGGTTCGTCAGTTGCCGGCGCCACCCCCAGCATGTCGCGGGCCTGAGCGATGCATTCCCTGCGGGCGGAGCCGGCGAGCAGGCCGTAGTGCCTGATCCGGTGGAAGCCGCGTGGTAGGACGTGGATGAGGAAGCGGCGAATGAACTCGTCGGCGGAGACGGTCATGACATTCTGCCGGTTGGCGTCGGCGCTGCGGTAATCCTTGTAGCGGAAGGTCACGTCGTTCCCATCGAACCCGAGCAGGCGGCTGTTGGAGATGGCGACCCGGTGG
>CAJYKO010000288.1 GCA_913775215.1 uncultured Devosia sp.
CGATCAGCGTGTTGTGGGTAAAGCGCGCCGGGACCGGATTGGCCTTAGCGTTAAACTTGACGACCACGGCGATCAGCAGGGCCAGAACGAAGAGCACGATGATGGTGATCGTCCACATCAGCGGACCATCGTGGAAGGCCACGATGGAGTCCATGATCGGGGTCACCGATTGCTGCAGGTGGAACTGGCCCGGCTCGGGATGACCCTTGCCGATTTCCTGGGCGTATGTGGAAGCAGGCAACAGCGCCAGCATAGCCGTCGCCGCGGCACCCAACTTCCTCACGAAATGACCGGTCACCATAAACCCCCTAAATACCAATTCTGGTGCAGGCACACCGAGAAGAAGAGGGCAAAAAGCGGCATAGCTCACGCCGCCCCGACTCAACCTCGGAGCGCAAAACTCAATTTCGACCTAAATCACATTGATTGCCTCGAGTCTATTGCGGCATAGCGCACTTATCGCGGTTTAAAACTGGACAAATTGAGCCGTCTTTGCCTCAACGGCGCCGCAGTTTCGCTAGCACAATGCCGCAAAGGCGAGGCTTGGTTGACAGCCGGAACGCTCTAACGGAAACAGGCCATGCGTGCCGCATATCCGCGAATCGGCAGGAGACCAGCCAAGTGATGCATTTTTCGAAGCACCTCATGGGCCTTGCCCTTGCCGTCACAGCAGCCTTGGGCGCGGCTCCCGCCATGGCGCAAGGCACGGTGCGCGGCGAATACGGCGACTGGCAGATGAGCTGCGATACCCCGCCAGGGGCAAGCGCCGAACAATGCGCCATCATCCAGAATGTCATGGCCGAGGACCAGCCTAATGTGGGCCTTTCGGTCATCGTGCTTCGCACCGCCGATCGTGAAGCGCGTCTGCTGCGTGTTCTTGCTCCGCTCGGCGTGCTTCTGCCGAACGGCCTTGGCCTCAATGTCGATGGCAAGGACATGGGCCGCGTCGCTTTCGTGCGCTGCCTGCCCAATGGCTGCGTCGCCGAAGTCGAGCTCGACGATGACCTGATCGACGTGCTTTCCAAGGGCACGAGCGCGATTTTCGTGGTCTTCAAGACACCTGAAGAAGGCGTAGGCATTCCCGTTTCGCTCGAAGGCTTCTCCGAAGGCTTTGCCGCCCTGCCCTGAGGCCCTGGCGATGACCGAAGAACGGCGCAAAGTGCATCGGAACCGAACGCTTAAGGGTGGCCGTATAGTGACGAATGACGGCCACTCGACCTTCGATTGCACCGTGCGCAATCACTCCGATGCCGGCGCCAAGCTCGTGGTCGCCAGCATTATCGGCATTCCGCAGCACTTCGGGCTGACCATGCACGATGGCCGCAATTACAAGTGCGAGACCATCTGGCACACCGAAACCGAAATCGGCGTGCGATTTCTGGCTTAGCTAATGCAAGCCAAGGGCGGTTATCATTGCTTCCGCGATGCTTTCGGGTTGATCGGTCGAAACAACTAGAGCATCGCCAAGTGCCATATAGATCGGAAATCGCTGTCGGAATTTGTGCTGCTCTTGGTCCTCTATGAAGCCAAAACCGCGCCGGAGCTGGCGCTCGACCACAATTTCGGCAGCCCGTTCGATATCGAGCGACGGCAACAGGACAATGCCATAGCCCCGCTGAGCCAGACGGCTGGCGCGGGCAAAATCCTCGGAGTCCTGAGGGGCGGTGAGAAATCCGGATGATGTGACGAAGATCGCCGGCGCGCTGATCTCGTCAAAACGCCGCTCGGCCAGATTGAGGTTCTCCAAGCGGTAGTAGTCATAACCACTCACGGCGATCACTTCGCCAATATTCCCAACTGTTTCACAGAAGAGAATATCGAGGTCGATCAATTCCCAGTTGAGCCGCTGAGATAAGGCGCGGCCAAGCGTCGACTTGCCGACACCTCCCGGACCGAGAAGCACCAGCGGCTTGGCGTCAGTCCACTCACGGCGACGCGCCACATGCATATTATTGGCTGCCATGACCGATCAGAATCCATGCACCAGTTGATCCCACTCACCAAGGACTTCATCTCGGGCTCTTATGCCGCCCCCAGTGTCGTGGCGCCTTTCGTCCTGGTAGAGCCGCGCAAATACCAGGGTCCTTCCATCCCGCTCTGCCCAGCCGACAAACCATCCCCAGCCCCTGGCCCGGTCTAACGTGCCGTCGGCAAGCCGCGGGAAAGCCGAGCCGGTTTTGCCAGCCACGGTCCACCCGTCTGGCGTCTCCCAGCTTTCCAACACCGCGACGGTCATTTCCATGGCTTTCTCGCTCACCGGCAAAGTCCGATTGACGAGGTTGCGCATGAACGCGACCTGCTCCACCGGCGCTATTTTGAGCGATGAGGAAATCCAGGCCCGTTCGAGCGCATTGTTCTTACCGGTATCCCCGGCAAAGTCGGCATTGCCGTAGCCAAGTCGGCGGGCATAGTCTTCGAGCGCTGCAACGCCCAGCGCTTCAGTAATCCGCTGGGAATACCAGACGACGGAATAGTTCATCCAGCGCTTGGGATCGGTCGTTTGCTGCCACTCCGCCCCGCCCCAATCGGCGTATCCACTCTTAAAGGGCAAAGCGGGCGTTGTCGTGTCGGTAAGAAAGCCTGCATCATAGCCCATCACCGCCAAAGGCACCTTGAAGGTCGACGCTGGCGTCACGCGCGTCCGGCAATCGCCTTCTTCCTTCAACACGACACTGGACTCGGCATCGGCCACCACCATGCAAAGCATTGCAGCCTGCGCCGAGGGCACGACAAAAAGTCCGACAACAGCGGTGATCAAGGCGACCGCAAGCTTCATGAATAACTCCGGGAACTCTGCCATATGCGGGCAGGTGCACCCTGGAAGATGGTCATGGCGAAAAAAAGCCGGGCGAGTGCAAGCACAAGCCCGGCAAGTCTTCAGGAAACGGGACCAGCGGCAAAACTGGCCCGGGAGATGGAACGAGCACAAACATGTTCGTTCCAAGGCTTGCGCTCCACAGAGGGGCGGAGCGAAGAGGTTAGCGCAAAGACCGTTTGGCCCGCGCCGTGTTGAGAACCATGGTCGCGGTGCGGCCACCGCGTACCATCATGGCATCATGAATATCTGTATGGGAGAGACCCAGATCGTTGAGACGATCTGAATCCAATTCGAGCAGCCTTTGCAGCGCAGTCCGGCGGGCACGATCAGCATTGACCTTGGCAACCCATGCAAACAGGGCGCGCAAAGGGGAATTCGGCGTGGCGGCCGTAACTGACCGCTCGCCGGGAAGCGAGAGAGCCATCTCAAATCTCCAAAAAACTGAGCCGGGGGAGGTCGGCGGTTGCCGTCTTTGGCAACGATGATGAGATAACGCTCTGGACTTCCATTCGTCCAACAAATAGATTTCATTCAATCAATCAAATTGAGTGATGGATGCAGCCATGGCGACGCCGCTTGATCTGGACCAGCTGCAAAGTTTCTGTGCCATCGCCGATTGCGGTAGTTTTACGGAAGCTGCGCGCCGGGTGAACAAGACGCAATCTGCGGTCTCAGATCGGAAGAGCACACGT
>CAJYKO010000289.1 GCA_913775215.1 uncultured Devosia sp.
TTCATCCTCGGCATCAATGCGACGCCCGAATCCGTCGCGGCGCTGCGCCTCCAGATGGGGCTCGATGATCCGGCCATCCTCCGGTTCGGCAATTGGCTGTTCGGCATGTTGCGTGGCGATTTCGGCATGTCGCAGACCCAAAAACTCCCCGTCGCGGAACTCATCGCCACGCGCATGGCCGTCACCCTGCCTCTCACGCTCTTTGCCATGGTGGTGTCGATCGTGATTGGCCTGCCGCTTGGCATTTTGGCCGCCATGAATCGCGGCAAGCCGCTCGATACCATCCTCATGGTTATCGCCCAGGCCGGCGTCGCCGTGCCCAATTTCTGGTTCGGCATGCTGCTGACGCTGCTCTTTGCCGTCACCTTGCGCTGGCTGCCGACCGGCGGCTTTACGCCTTGGCACGAGGACCCGATCGCCGCGTTCCGCGCCCTTCTCCTGCCCGGACTGGCCTTGGCCCTCCCGCAAGCCGCCATCCTGGCGAGGGTCATGCGCACGGCCCTCGTCGATGTTTCGACCAAGGATTTCATTCGTACCGCCCGCGCCAAGGGCATGACCTTTGGGCAGTCCATGTGGCGCCACGGGGTGCGCAATGCGTTTCTGCCGGTGCTGACGATCCTTGGGCTCCAATTCGCCTTTCTGATCGCCGGCACAATCATCGTCGAAAATGTGTTTTTCCTCCCTGGCCTTGGCCGGCTGATCGCCACCGCCGTCACCGAGCGTGATCTGGTCTTGGTACGCAGCGCCACGATCATCCTGGTCCTAGCCGTCAGCGCCACCATGCTAATCGTCGATATCGCCTATGGCTTTGTCGATCCTCGCTTGCGGGAGCGCGGCGCATGAAGACCGCCTGGATGCGCCATCCCGGCCTTATGATCGGCCTTGCTGCAAGCCTCGCCTTCGCCCTTCTCGGGCTTTTGTCGCTATTCTGGACGCCCTATCCCATTGCCGACATTTCCATCGCCCGCCGCTTTGCCGTGCCCAGCCCTGAGCATTGGCTTGGCGCAGATCAACTCGGGCGCGACATGCTTTCGCTGATCATGTCGGGCACACTGACAAGCTTCACCGTAGGCGCGAGCGCCATCATAATAGGTGCAGGGATTGGCGTCCCACTTGGGCTTGCGGCCGCTATTTACGGTGGCCCAGTCGAATGGCTGGTGTTGCGCTTTTCCGATCTCGCCTTCGCGTTCCCCTCTATCATCATCGCCATTCTGATCGCGACGCTGATGGGTCCAGGCGCGGCCAATGCGGTCATCGCCATCGGCATTTTCAACATTCCCGTCTTCGCCCAGGTAGCACGGGGCGGCGCTTTGACGATTTCGACACTCGATTATGTGGCGGCGGCTCGACTGGCTGGTCTCAGCAGACCCGCAATCGCCCTTCGACACCTTCTCCCCAATATCGCCAGCCTCATTATCGTGCAGGCCACGATCCAGCTTTCGATTGGCATCCTCGCCGAAGCCGGTTTCTCTTATATTGGTCTGGGCACACAGCCCCCGCAAACCAGCCTTGGACTCATGCTTAAGGATGCGCAGAACCTTTTCCTGATCCATCCCTGGCTCAGCATCGCCCCGGGTCTTGCCATCGCGGTCATCGTCATTGCGCTTAACATTGCCGGCGATGGCCTCCGCGACGTCCTCGATCCGCGTCTCCGTAGGCAGGAGGTGGGCCGTGTCGCTGGTTGAGATCGAGAACCTGACTATCAGCTTTGGCGGGCGCCCTGCCCTCTCCGGCCTGTCGCTTGCACTCGCGCGGGGCGAGCGTTTCGGCATCGTTGGAGAAAGCGGCTCTGGAAAATCGCTTACGGCGCTGGCGATCACAGGTCTCTTGCCCGATGCGGCAGAAGCAACCGGCGTGATCCGCTTCGATGGTCAGCCCCTGCCGACCGAGGAAAAGGCCGTGGCGGCGCTTCGCGGCCACCGCATCGGCATGGTGTTTCAGGAGCCGATGACAGCGCTCAATCCACTGATGCGGGTTGGCGATCAAATCGAAGAAGCCCTGCGTCTTGCCGATGGCCAGCGCGATGTCGGAGCGCTGCTGCAGGAGGTCGGGCTCGAGCCGGGCCACGCCAAGCGCTATCCGCACCAGCTTTCGGGTGGCCAGCGCCAACGGGTCATGATCGCCATGGCTCTCGCTAGCGACCCTGACCTGATGATCGCCGACGAGCCGACCTCGGCGCTGGATGTGATCACCCAAAGGCGGGTGCTCGATCTGATTGCCGAAATCTGCAATCGGCGGCAGATGACGCTGATCTTCATCAGCCACGACATGCGCGCCGTCGCCGCGCTCTGCAGTCGCATCGCCGTGCTACGGGCGGGCGAACTGATTGAAACCGGGCCGACATCACACGTTCTGAGCAAGCCGCAGCAGGCCTATACACAGGATTTGGTTGCAGCAACGCAGATGACGCCGCGTCCGCATGTCGACCGCGGTCAGCGGCAGGCGCTGCTGAGGGTCGAAAACGTCAGCCGCTCCTATGCGCGAGGCGGCTTTTTCAGCCGTCGCCAGCCGCCGCTTCTTGCTGTCAACGACGTCAGCTTCGAGGTCGGCAAGGCAGAAGTTCTGGCCTTGGTTGGGCCATCGGGCTGCGGAAAGACGACGCTGGCGCGCGTCATTGCGGGTCTTGATAGCGCCACTAGGGGGCAACTCACGATCGATGGTGCGCCCTATCATGGCGCCGACCTGCCGCGGGACAGGCGCGCCGATATCTCGCTCGTGTTCCAGGATCCGTTCGGCAGCTTCAATCCGCGGCTGACCCTTGCAAAATCGCTCGCCGAACCCTTGCGCCTGCGACCAAATCTGTCGCCGCTCGACCGGGACAACCGGCTGATCGAGGCGGTGGAGACGGTCGGGCTCGACCGCGCCATGCTGACGCGCTATCCGCACGAATTTTCCGGCGGGCAGCGCCAGCGCCTTGCCATCGCCCGGGCCCTGGTGACGCGACCGCGCCTTCTGGTGCTTGACGAGCCGGTATCGGCGCTCGATGTTTCGGTGCGCGGCGATGTGCTCGATCTGCTGGCGCGGCTCCAGAGCCAGTTCGGCCTGACCTATATCATCATCAGCCACGACCTCGACATGGTCGCGGCCATGGCCGACCGGGTCATGGTGATGGAGGCCGGCAGGATCGTCGAAGCGGGATCACCCCAAAAACTCTTCGCCGATCCTCAGCATAGCCTCACCAAAGCGCTGGTGGCCGCGCGTTTGCCGGACATCGTCGCTGCCTAGTTCTGCCGGTGGAGCCGGTGCAGCAGCACGGCGACCTGTGCCAGGATTTCCGGCATGGCCTCGCGCATCTCGTCGTATTCGGCCCATTCTTCCTCGCCCGCGGTATCATCGGGCACGTTTTCGCCCTGCGCCAGCATCAGGCCGGTGGCGAGACCCATGGCCGCTTCGCCGCGCGCATCATCGCCGGTATCGCGCAGGATTTCTTCCCAGGCATCGAAGCGCAGGAACATGGCCTGCTGGAAACCGGCCAGCCAGGCTTCCCAGACGATGTCTTCGCTTTCTTCATCGACTTCGTAGAGCGGGGCATATTGATCTAAGGCCAGTTCGGCTTCGATCTCGACCTGGCAGGCAAAGATCAGGCTTTCGATCTCTTCATTGCCAGGCTTGAGCATGCCGCGCTCATCGGCCAGCCAGTCGAATGGCCACCATTCGGAGCGATCCACCGCGACCGGACCGACAGCGAGCCCGCAGAGGAATCCGTCGAGCTCGGTGAGCAACATGGCCTCGTCGCCGGCCTCGGCTAGAAGCGTATCGAGCCGCAACAGGGACTCGGGAAGGTCGACGAGTTCAGACATGAAAAGGCCCGCGCTTGGAATTCAGTGCGCGGACCATACACGCTTAGCGCGTATTATGCAGCATGCCCTGGAACGCGCGATAGCTGGCTTTGGGCGTACGCTTCTGGGTTTCATAGTTGACATGCACGAGGCCGAAGCGCTTTTCATAGCCTTCTGCCCATTCGTAATTGTCGAGCAGCGACCAGGCGAAATAGCCACGCACGTCAGCGCCGGCCTCTCGCGCCGCCAGCACAGCCTTAAGGTGTTCTTCATAATAGCGCACGCGGCGCGGATCGTCGTCGCCTTCAACTTCCGCCATGCCGTTTTCGGTCACGTAAAGCGGTATTTTTGTGTATTCATTCGAGACGCGAACGAGTAGGTCGGAGAGACCTTTGGGGTAGATTTCCCAGCCGATATCGGTGAGTTCGAGATCGCCCTTGACCTGCTCGACCGGCCGGCTTGGATCGCTCGATGCCTTATAGAGGCTACGCGTATAATAGTTGATCCCGAG
>CAJYKO010000290.1 GCA_913775215.1 uncultured Devosia sp.
TCGAAGGCAGCGGATATCTTGCCCATCGCCTCTTCGATATCGGCTTCCGAAACGATCAGCGGCGGCAGGAGACGCAACACGTTTTCGCCTGCCCCGATCGTCAGCATCTGGTGATCATCGCGCAGCCGCGCGACCATATCGCGCACCGGGGTTGCGATCTTGATACCTGCAAGGAGACCCTTGCCGCGCAGCTCGAGCACGTGATCGGGATATTTTTGCGCCAATTGCTGCAGGTGCCAGGCCAGCCGCTGGCCCATGACATTGACATTGTCGATAAAGCCGGGCGCCAGAATTCGATCGAGCACGGCATTGCCAACAGCAGTCGCCAGCGGATTGCCGCCATAGGTCGAGCCATGGGTGCCGGGCACCATGGAGGCTGCAACATCGCCCTTGGCAAGGCACGCGCCGAGCGGGAAGCCGCCGCCGATCGCCTTGGCGACCGCGACGATATCGGGCGTGATGCCACTCCATTCATGGGCGAAGAAGCGCCCAGTCCGGCCAAAGCCGCACTGCACTTCATCTAGGATGAGCAGCATGTCGTTTTCGTCGCAAAGCGCACGAAGCCCCTGCATGAACTCGGTGCTCATGGCGGTGACACCGCCCTCACCCTGCACGGGCTCGATCAGGATGGCGCAGGTCTGGGGCGTGATAAGCGCCTTGACGCTATCGAGATCGCCGGGCTTGGCATGCTTGAAGCCGGAGGCCGGAGGCCCAAAGCCTTGGAGGTAATCTGGATTGCCGCCGGCTGCGATGGTGCCGAGCGTACGGCCATGGAAGGAGCCGGTAAAAGCAATCACTTCATAGCGGTCTTCCTGGCCCCTAGCCCAGAAATAATGCCGCGCCGTCTTGATGGCGCATTCAAGCGCTTCGGCACCGGAATTGGTGAAGAACACGGCATCGGCGAAGGTCGCCTCGACCAGACGCTGGCCGAGCCGTTCCTGCTCGGGAATGGTGAAGGTATTGGCGGTGTGCCAGACCTTATCGGCAGCCGCCTTGAGCGCGCTGACGAGATGCGGGTCGCCATGGCCAAGCGCATTCACCGCAACGCCGGAATGAAAGTCGAGATATTCGCGTCCATGCTGGTCGAAAAGGCGCATGCCTTCGCCACGCTCGAACGAAACTTCGGCACGGGCATAGGTGGCATAGAGCGCAGACATGGAAGGCTCCCCTTTCTCGATAGGGCGGAATGCGAAAAACGTGGCAAAGCTGCCACACAAATCAAAAACGCGCCTGTCAGGCAGCGCGTTTGGTGTGAAGAATTAGGCGTTTTTCGGCTGCCAAGTCAACGCTCTCGCGGGCAAGTGCCTGATTTGACTCGATGATTGTTAGCGGAAAATTAACCACTGAATTCGGGGGGAAAAACCGGCCCGACTCTTGATCCTGATTCCGCCGATGTCGTAAGGTCTTAGGCGTTGGGGACACGATATCTCGTGTGGCGGACCCACTCAGCATACGAGCCGTAGAGTCGGAAAGGCTGCCAAGTCACTTTGGCGGCAGAGCAAAGGATTCTAAGTTGACGATGGTTACCGGAGCGCAATCGAATGGCTGGACCGACGAGCGCGTCGAACTTCTGAAAAAACTTTGGATGGAAGGCCTCAGCGCCAGCCAGATCGCCGGCGAGCTCGGCGAAGGCGTCACCCGCAATGCGGTGATCGGCAAGGTCCATCGTCTGAAGCTTTCTGCTCGCGCCAAGCCAACCAATACCGCACCCCGCACGCGTCCGGCGCCACGTCCCGCCCCGCGCCGTCCGGCAGGTCCGAGCGTCTCGACCAGCGCGCCGAGCATGGCGACTGCCGCCAAGCCGCGTCCGTCGATGCCACGTCCGCAGGTAATGGGCGCTACCGCGCTCGCCATGACCCCGGATATGGAGCCCGAGCTTTATGTCGCCCCCGCGAGCCAGGAACTCTTCATCCCCGAGGACAAGCGCCTGAGCCTGCTTCAGCTCAACGAGCACACCTGCAAGTGGCCGATCGGCGATCCGCTCAGCAAGGATTTCTATTTCTGCGGCCAGCACAGCCTAGAGACCGGCCCCTATTGCGAGTTCCACTCGCGCCGGGCCTATCACCAGCTCGACAAGAAAAAGCGCTGATCAGCATAAAAAATAAGGGGCGCCGCGAGCGCCCTTTTTATTGCCGAGGCAAACTGCCTCAACCAAGATTGGTGGAGCGCAGGCCCCCTGCATCCTCACCCCTGCCCACCACGACGGGCAGACCATGGCGCGCGGCGATCACGAAGCGCCCTTCGCGCGTCAGCTTCAGCCCTTCCGGGGTCAGCCGCGCCAGCTTGTGGTAGCACAGCGCCCGCTGGATCGACCATTCGATATGGCTCTGCGCGCCTGCCGTCATCGACACCATCGCCATACGCTCGACCAGGGTCAGCTGCGCCCAGGAAATCCGGTCAATTTTTCCAAAAATTCTCATTAAAAAACCCTCCGCCGCAAAGATCCCCCGATTGCCTCCCAACGCGCGATTTGCGCTCTGGTTGCCGCCGGCTCTCGCGGTGGCTTCGCGTAAAATGCGGGTACCGCTTTTGTTCACGAGGCTTTAAAGTTGCGCCCGGACTGAAAGGGAATCGTCTCATGCATCTGCTGCTCGTCGATGGCTCGGGTTATATCTTCCGCGCCTTCCACGCCCTGCCGCCGCTCAATCGCAAGTCCGATGGCCTGCCCGTCGGCTGCGTGCAGGGGTTCTGCAACATGCTGTTCAAGCTCACGCAGGACATGGATATTGATGAGCCGCCCACCCACATGGCGGTCATCTTCGACCATTCGGGCAAGACCTTTCGCGACAATATCTATACCGAATACAAGGCCCATCGCCCCCCGGCGCCGGAAGAACTTGTCCCGCAGTTCCCCCTGACCCGTTCGGCCACACGCGCTTTTTCCATGCCCGCCATCGAGATGGAGGGCTGGGAGGCCGACGACATCATGGCGACCTATGCCTGCATGGCAAAGGCGCGCGGCTGGAAAGTCACCATCGCCTCCTCCGACAAGGATCTGATGCAGCTTGTCGAGCCCGATGGCTCAATCCGGCTCCTCGACACCATCCCCCGCCCCGGCCAACCGCCGCTCAGGTGGATCGGCCCCGACGAAGTTTTCACCAAATTCGGCGTCACGCCCGATAAGGTCATCGACGTCCAGGCCCTCTGCGGCGATAGCGTCGACAACGTCCCCGGCGTCCCCGGCATCGGCGTTAAAACCGCGGCCGAGCTTATCAATACCTATGGCAATCTCGAAACCCTGCTCGAACGCGCCAGCGAGATTAAGCAGAACGCCCGCCGCGAAAAGCTGATCGCCAATGCCGAGCTGGCCCGCATTTCCAAAAAGCTCGTGACTCTTTCGCAGGAAGTCCCCGTCGAGATCGACCTCGATGGCCTCGTCCGCCAGCCGATATCGCCGGCAACGCTCTTTCCCTTCCTCAAGGCGATGGAATTTGCCACCATCACCAAGCGTCTTGCCGGCCTTCTCGACGCCAACCCCGATGATTTCGAGGCCGATCCGGATCTCCGCGCAGGCGGCGCCGACGCCCCGGCTTCGCTCAAATCCACCTCGCTCTCCGTCGCCAAGGCCAAAATCGCCGCCAACGTCGTGCCCGGCTCCGGCCCCGCGAAATTCGCCGCCGAGGAGCATGCCCGGGTCAAAGCCATTCCGGTCAATTACGACGCCTACGAGATCGTCAACACGCCCGAGCGCCTCGCCGCCTGGACCCAGAAAATCTGGGATGTCGGCCGCGTTTCTATCGATACCGAAACCACCGGGCTCGATCCGCAACAGGCCGATCTCGTCGGCATTTGCCTCTCCACCCAGATCGGGGAAGGCTGCTATATCCCGGTCGGCCACGTCCTGGCCGGCGATCTCCTCTCCGGCGGCGGCCTCGTCGAAGGCCAATTGCCCATTCGCGATGTGCTCGAGGCGCTAAAGCCCGTCATAGAAGCGCCCTCGATCCTGAAAATCGGGCAAAACATCAAATACGACATGGAGATCTTTTGGCGCTACGGCA
>CAJYKO010000291.1 GCA_913775215.1 uncultured Devosia sp.
GTTTCGGCACTTTCTTCTTTGGTGAAGGCGACGCTCACGGCGAACTCCGGATTGGTTATGGGGCACGCCCTCGTGGTTCAAGGCTTCGCTTCGCTGCGCACCTCACCATGAGGGGTACTGAGAGGAACGGCGCGGTCCTGTGCCATAATCGATATGTGGTCTAAACGGCACGTCCGCAAATGAAAAGACCGCCCGGCACAAGTGCCGGACGGCCTTGGGGACATAGCCCGCCGCGCTGTTGAGGGCTTGGGGGACAAGCGGCTGACCATATCCTGCTCACCGGTGCATGGGTCGTTTGCTTTTCCAGTGAACTGGATTGGAAGATGGTGGGCAAATGCGGCAAGAAAAGTGCAGGTCACCGAACTGTGAAAGCTTCCCGTCAGATTGCGCGCTCCGTTGAGAAGCTGTCATGCGGTGCCTATAGTGAGCGGTCAAAGCGGCGCGAATCCAGGGCGCCGAGATGAGGATGTGCAATGACGACACTCGCCCCGCCCCGACTTGAGACGCAAAGTTTCACCGATCCGGAAGCGGCCTGGGCGCGCATTGCCGAAATCTATCATCGGAACTGCAATTTCATTCGCGACCATCTGCATGGATTGGCGAAGGGCGAAGTGCCGGAGGGCCGGGTGCGCGCTTGCTATCCGCAGGTGGAAGTGCGCTCGACGAGCTATTCCAAGCATGAGAGCACCCTGCCCTATGGATATCTGCATACGCCGGGCATCTACCGCACAACTGTGACAGCCCCGGACCTGTTCCGGACCTATTTTCAGGAGCAGTTTACTGTGCTGCTGCGCAATCACGGCGGCACGATCGATGTGGGCGAGAGCGAGACGCCGATCCCGCTGCATTTCGCGCTTCCGCCCCATGAGCATGTGGATGGGGCCGCGCTCAATGCTCTCGGAATTCCGCTGCGCGATGTGTTCGATGCGCCGGACCTCACCAACACAGACGACGAAATCGCCAATGGCACCTATGTGCCGCCGCGTGGCGGACCCTACCCGCTTTCGGCCTTTACGGCGCCGCGCGTCGACTATTCGCTATTCCGGCTTGCCCACTATACCGGCACGGCAGCCGAGCATTTCCAGAACTTTGTGATCTTTACCAATTACCAGTTCTACATCGACGAATTTTGCCGTGTGGCGAAGGGCTGGATGGCGGAAGGCCACGAACACTATCAGCGGTTTATCGAGCCGGGGAACGTGTCGACGGACAACATGCTGACCGGAGGCGGGGTGACGGGCAATGCGCCGCCGCGGGCGCCGCAGATGCCGGCCTATCATCTGGTGGGGGACCGTGGACGAGGCATTACCATGGTCAATATCGGCGTCGGTCCATCAAACGCCAAAACGATTACAGACCACATCGCGGTATTGCGGCCCCATGCCTGGATCATGCTGGGCCATTGCGCGGGGCTGCGCAATTCGCAGGAGCTTGGCGATTATGTGCTGGCCCATGCCTATGTGCGCGAAGACCACGTGCTCGACGCCGACCTGCCCCTGACCGTGCCGGTGCCGGCGCTGGCTGAAGTTCAGGTGGCGCTGGAGCAGGCGGTGGAAGAGATAACCCAGACTGCAGGGATCGAGACCAAGAAGATCATGCGGACAGGGACCGTCGCGACCTTCGACAATCGCAATTGGGAATTGCGGGACCAGACGGAGATCGTGCGGCAATTGAGCCAGTCGCGCGCGGTGGCGCTCGACATGGAAAGCGCGACGATTGCGGCGAACGGGTTCCGGTTCAGGGTTCCCTATGGGACCCTGCTCTGCGTCTCCGACAAGCCTCTGCATGGCGAGTTGAAACTGCCGGGCATGGCTTCGGATTTTTACAGGACGCAGGTGAACAAGCATCTGCAGATCGGGCTGCGGGCCATGGAGATCCTGCGGGATCAACCGGCGGAAAGGCTGCATTCGCGCAAGCTCAGGAGCTTCGCGGAGACGGCGTTTCAGTAAAGAAGAGGCGGCAGATCACGCTGCCGCCTGCCGCGACGCGTCTGACTATGACTCGTGCTCGGTGCCCTGCTTTTGCGCCTCCCAGTCTGCGCTCTGCGATCCCGGATCGCCACCGCCAGCGACCTTATCGAGCAAATCGTCTGGAAGCTCATCGCCCTTTTTCGGCGCTGCGGCTTTCGTTTTGGCTTTTTTCCTGAACATCGTGCCCTCCATGCCGTGACATTACCGGACCAATGGAGAAGGCCGTAGCGGCATCGACCGCGAATTCGTCCCCAACTATGGGTGAAACAGTCCCAGGGGTCGCTAGGTCGCTGATACCCACGAAAGTGAGGAGGGATTTCGGAACGCGGAGATGCTTTGGAGAGGCGTCGTTTCGGCAGACGTCGGGTTGATCACGTTTTTGTTCGGATCCGGAACATAGCCTATGGAAGTCCGTTAATGGTGCGTAACACTTTCGATAGGAGCGAAAGATGCACAAGGATGAAGCCAAAGGCATTGGTAATCAGATCAAGGGCGCAGTGAAGGAAGCGGCAGGCCGCGTCACTGGTAACGAGCGCCTCGAAGCTGAAGGCAAGGCCGACAAGCTTGCTGGCAAGACCCAGCAGAAGGCCGGCGAGTTCAAGGACAAGGCGCGCGATGCGCTGAAGCATTAAGGTCTGCCGCGGCCAGTTGGCCATAGCGGCCTGCAAACGGCGGTTTTCTCCGCTTCTGGTGCTCACGTACCAATGTGCGTTCCGCTCCGGTTCTCGAAATCCACCATTTTCGGCGCACTCTGACTCAACTCTCCGCGCGACCTAGGTGACAAAACAAAAAAGCCCGGCGTTTTTCGCCGGGCTTTTTCATTCTAAAAAACCGCTTAGCGGCCCTTCACGACTGAGTAGCCGGCATATTTGGCGGAGCCGCCGAGCTGTTCTTCGATGCGGATCAGCTGGTTGTACTTGGCCATGCGGTCCGAGCGGCTCAGGGACCCGGTCTTGATCTGACCGCAGTTGAGCGCGACGGCGAGGTCGGCGATGGTCGAGTCTTCGGTTTCGCCCGAGCGGTGCGACATAACCGAGGTGTAGCTGGCGCGGTGCGCGGTATCGACTGCGTCGAGGGTTTCAGAAAGCGAGCCGATCTGGTTGACCTTGACGAGGATCGAATTGGCAACGCCCATCTTGATGCCAGACACGAGGCGCTGGGTGTTGGTGACGAAGAGATCGTCGCCGACAAGCTGCACCTTCTTGCCGATGGCGTCGGTCAGGGCCTTCCAGCCATCCCAATCGTCTTCGGCCATGCCGTCTTCGATGGTGATGATCGGGTAGCGGGCAGCGAGATCGGCGAGGAAAGCGACGTTTTCTTCGGAGGTCAGGGACTTGCCTTCGCCGACCATCTCGTACTTGCCGTTCTTGTAATATTCGGTGGCAGCGCAATCGAGGCCGAGGAAGACGTCCTCGCCGGGCTTGTAGCCGGCCTTTTCGATCGAGCGCATGATGAAGCCGAGGGCCTCATCGGCAGAGCCGAGGTTCGGCGCGAAACCGCCTTCGTCGCCCACATTGGTGTTGTGGCCTTCGGCGGAGAGGTTCTTCTTGAGCGTGTGGAAGATTTCCGAACCGATGCGGACGGCGTCGGCGATCGACGTTGCGCCGGCGGGCAGGATCATGAATTCCTGCATGTCGATCGGATTATCGGCATGCTCGCCGCCATTGATGATGTTCATCATCGGCACGGGCAGGACATGGGCGTTCGGGCCGCCGATATAGCGGTAGAGCGGCAGTTCGCTCGATTCAGCGGCGGCCTTAGCGACGGCGAGCGAGACGCCGAGAATGGCGTTGGCGCCGAGCTTGCCCTTGTTGGACGTGCCGTCGAGCTCGATCATGGCCTGGTCGATGCCGAGCTGATCGAGAGCATCCATGCCCTGAATTTCGTCGAAAATGACGGTGTTGACGTTCTCGACGGCCTGGGTGACGCCCTTGCCGTTGTAGGTCTTGCCGCCATCGCGGAGTTCCACGGCTTCGTGCGCGCCGGTCGAGGCGCCCGAGGGCACGGCGGCGCGGCCGAAGCTGCCGTCATCCAGAACCACATCGACTTCGACGGTTGGATTGCCGCGGCTATCGTAAACCTGGCGACCCTGGACATGGATGATGGATGACATGGAAATTCCCTTCGGGGCAGTTTTCTCGGTGTGGAGCCTGTCTAGACGCGCCGTGTGACAGAGAAAAGAGGGCGGAGCAAAAATACTGACAGGTCAGGCTTTGATCTTGCCGTTGGCGATGAGCCAGCCGAGGGCATCTTCGACGGCGGCGAGGGATGAGCGCGGGGCGTAGCCTAGAAGGCGCTTGCCCTTTTCAATCGAGCAATTGGGGCTGCGGGCGATGTGCTCCCAGGTGGCGGCGGCGTTTTCCTCAGTCTGGCGGGATTTCCAATCGTCCCAGCCGGCGAAGGCGAGATTGGGCTCGTGGCCGAAATATCGATAGATGGCGCTGGCGTAGTGGCGAAGCGTCAGGGCGCCGGGGGAGACGGCGTGGAAGGCTTCACCGACCGAGGCGCTCCAATTGGTCATCGCAAGGATCAGCAGCGCGGCGATGTCGTCGGCGTGGATATGGTGGATGGTCTCCATGCCAAAGTTCGGGAGTTCGAGCGTTTCGCCGCGGGCGATGGTTTCGAAGGCGGCGAGATCGAAGTGGCCGGCGGGATTGAGCGGCGCCCAGCCCTGGCCGACGATGTGGCCGGGATGAATGATGGTGGCAGGGAAAGCCTCACGGCGGGCGAGATCGAGCAGATAGGCTTCGATCGCTGCTTTCTGGATGCCGTATTCACCGAATGGGCGCTTGGTCACGTCTTCGGGCGTCGGCACAGTTTCGGAATGGCCGTGGGTCCAGATGGTGCCGATGTGGAGGAAATGCTGGACAGTGCCCTTGAGCGCTTCGGCGAGCTGGCGGGCGCTATCGAGAGTGAAGCAGATATTGTCGATGACTACATCGCCCTGGAGATTGGCGATGGTCGAGCCGAAGCTGCCCTGGCGCTCGAGCGTGTCTCGATCGAGGGTGATGTTTTCGACCTGGCCCCACGCGGGATCGGGCAGATAGGGCTTTGAGGCGCCTCGTGCGCCTCGGCCACGAAGTCGTGGCCGTCACCCGCGGCACCTCAAAGCCCTATCTGCCCGATCCCGCGTGGGG
>CAJYKO010000292.1 GCA_913775215.1 uncultured Devosia sp.
GCTCGCCTTGGCCGCCTTGTGGCCTTCCTGCGCCAGGCGCTCGAGGTCTTCGCCCGATACGCCAACGCAAAGCCTGCCATCCATGATGGTGATGGTTGCAGGCGTCGCGCCCGTCGCGCGCACCACATCTTCCACTTCCTTGGCCATGGCCAGGTTCTGCGGATAGGGCATGCCATGGGTGATAATGGTGGATTCAAGCGCGACGACTGCCTTGCCGGCGGCCAAAGCTGCCTTCACGTCTGCCGAAATCGAGAGATAGGCCTTGCCGGTCATCGGCGCCCCCTGAAAAATGGTTGAGGCAGGTCCTGTCCCTGCCGGTTTGGATCGAGCTTTTGCGCTTGCCGCTTTTTGCGGTCAAGCCTGATAAAAACTTCTGTTGCTGCGTCTTGTCGCCCTAGGAAAATGGATTTAGTTTGCCCCTTATCCGAGCGGGAAAGGGCACTTCGCTGACCAGGTCATTTGTTGATGGCGCAAGCTTTGCGCCTCGATATTCGCCCGCTATCGGGCCGATCGCAGCGACACTCCGGGGTGCCTTTCGGCGCCCTCTCGTAACGCATCCCAATTTGCCGTCCGTTTCCGCCGCGAGCACTCAAAGATGAGCGCTCGGGCCTGAACGCGGATTCCTCCGCGACGCCTGCCGCTTGCGGCGCAACACCGCCCTGCCCTGGGCAAACGCCTTTATCGATTTTCCATAGGAGCTTTGAGGTTATGAACAAGACGCTCGCCCTCGCCTTTGGCGCCCTTCTGGCCGCAAGCCCGGCCCTGGCGCAGGAAGAACCGGTCCTCAACGTCTACAATTGGTCCGACTACATCGCCGCCGACACGATCGCCAATTTCGAGGCGGAGACCGGCATCAAGGTCAATTACGACGTCTACGACAACAATGAGATCGTCGACGCCAAGCTTCTCGCCGGCAATTCCGGCTATGACATCGTCGTTCCCTCAGGCAATTTTCTCGAGCGCCAGATCAAGGCCGGCCTGATCCTGCCGCTCGACAAGGCTCAGCTGCCCAATATCGGCAATCTCGATCCTGCCGCCATGGAAGCGGCCGCGGCGCTCGATCCCGACAATGCCCATGGCATTCCCTATATGCAGAACACCATCGGCCTTGGTTACAACAAGGCCAAGGTCGCGGAAGCCCTCGGCACTGATACTGCCCCGACGAGCTGGGACATCCTTTTTGATCCAGCCACCGTCAGCAAGCTCGCGTCCTGCGGCGTTGCCGTGATGGATAGCCCGTCCGAAGTCGTCGGCGCCGCGCTTCATTATCTCGGTCTCGATCCCAATTCGGAAAGCGAAGAAGACCTCGCCAAGGCTGAGGAACTCCTCAATTCCATCAAGCCCTCGATCCGCTATTTCCACTCGTCGCAATATATCGACGATCTGGGCAATGGCGAAATCTGCCTCGCCATGGGCTATTCCGGCGACATGTTCATCGCAGCCGACGCCGCCGCCGAAGGCACCGAAATCGCCTACCTCATCCCCGAGGAAGGCGCTCCGACGCTCTATGACTTCCTTGCCATCCCGGCCGACGCGCCCCATCCGGGCAATGCCATGAAGTTCATCAACTACATCCTCGAGCCAAAGGTCGTGGCCGACATCACCAACACGGTGTTCTACGCCAACCCCAACCCGGCCTCGCTCGAATTTGTCAACGAAGACGTCAAGTCCAACCCCTCGATCTACCCCTCGGCCGAAACCCTCGCCAAAGGCTTCACCATGAAGGCGCACACGCCCGAATTCGAAGAGCTCTTGACCCGAACCTGGACCCGCATCAAAACGGGTCAGTAATTTTAGTTGGGGCGGTCCACCGGGATCGCCCCTTCACTCTTTCTGCAGAGTCCGCCATGGCAAAAAAACCGCAGCAGCTTGCTATCGACACCCGGCCTTGGCGCGATCCGAGCAACAATAGACCGTTCGTTCGCATCAAGAACGTCACGAAGAAATTCGGTGACGTGCTCGCCGTGCATGATGTGTCGCTCGACATCTACCGTTCCGAACTCTTCTGCCTCCTCGGCGGTTCGGGCTCGGGCAAGTCGACGCTCCTACGCATGCTGGCAGGTTTTGAAACCCCGACCTCGGGCACCATCGAGATCGATGGCCAGGACATGACCAACGTCGCGCCCTATAATCGCCCGGTCAACATGATGTTCCAGTCCTATGCGCTCTTCCCGCATATGTCTGTCGAGCAGAATATTGCCTATGGCCTCAAACGCGATCACCTGCCCAAGGGCGAAATCGCCGATCGCGTCGCCGAACTCCTCAGCCTCGTCAAGCTCCAGGATTATGGCCGCCGCCGCCCCCATCAACTGTCCGGCGGCCAGCGCCAGCGCGTCGCCCTTGCCCGTGCGCTCGCCAAGCGCCCCAAACTCCTCCTCCTCGACGAGCCCTTGGGCGCTCTCGACAAGAAGCTGCGCGAAGAAACGCAGTTCGAACTGGTGAAAATCCAGGAATCGCTTGGCGTCACCTTCATCGTCGTGACCCACGATCAGGAAGAGGCCATGACCCTTGCCACCCGCATCGGCGTCATGAACCAGGGCGAGATCGCCATGATCGGCGAGCCCACCGACATCTATGAATTCCCCAATTCCCGCTTCGTCGCCAATTTCATCGGCTCGGCCAATATGGTCGAAGGCATCGTCACCGAGGACGAAGCCGACCACGTCCGCATTCGCTCGGCCGAGCTCGGCTGCGACATCTATGTCGGCCACGGTGTCGATTGCGCCCCCGAGCAATTGCTCTGGTGGGCCATCCGTCCCGAAAAGATGTCTTTAAGCCGCGAAAAGCCGATAACCGAACACGACGCTAATGTGACGACGGGCGTCGTCGAAGAAATCGCCTATCTTGGCGATATCTCGCTCTACCAAGTGGCGCTCGAAAGCGGCAAACGCATCCGCGTCAGCCAGACCAATTCCGTCCGTGGCAACCCCGACGCCATCACCTGGGAAGAAAAAGTCTACGTCACCTGGGGTGACAACGCCGGCTCGGTACTCACGGTATGACCATTTTGTACTTCATGGCCGAAGGCCACCTCCTCCTTTGGGGGAGAGGTCGGCGCACAGCGCCGGGTGAGGGGGCCTTCCTGTCACAGCCGGCCACAGCAGTCGCCTCTTATTCTTCTCCCCCTCGAGGAGAAGGTGGCGCAACGCGCCGGATGAGGGGGGGACCTCTCCAAGAGTGGAGCCCCGTTGGTCCCGCATGGAGCACCCAGGTATGACCGCCACCCACGAACCCACCATTCCTCCGCCGCGCCGCCTAAAACCCTGGAACGCGGTCTAGCGCGGCCTTGCCAAGGTGGGCATTTCCGGCCGCATGCTGGTGCTTTTCGCGCCGGCCCTGTGGCTCCTGATCTTCTTCCTGATCCCGCTGGCCGTGGTCTTCGGCATTTCGCTCGCCACCAAGCAGTTCGGCCGGCCGCCCTATTCCGCCCTCCTCTCGACCGAGGACGGCACGGTGCAGCTGACCCTGCACTTGTCCAACTACATCCGCCTTTTCACCGACAATCTTTACGTTGCGGCCTATCTCTCCTCGATCCGCATCGCCGCGATTGCGACAGTTATTACCCTGCTCGTCGGCTATCCGATGGCCTATGCCATTGCCCGCGCCGACGATCGCTGGCGCAACATCCTTCTTATGCTGGTGATCCTTCCGTTCTTCACCTCATTCCTGCTGCGCGTCTATGCCCTGACCGGCTTCATGCGCGGCAATGGCGTTATCAACCAGTTCCTGGGGCTTTTCGGCATAGAGCCGCTCGTGATGATGCAGACCGATTTCGCCGTCTATGTCGGCATCGTCTACACCTACCTGCCTTTCATGATCCTGCCGCTCTATACGACGCTCGTAAAACTCGACGTGTCGCTCTTTGAAGCCTCCGCAGATCTCGGCGGCCGGCCGCTGCGCACCTTCCTCTCGATCACCCTGCCGCTGTCGCTGCCGGGCATCATCGCCGGCTCCATGCTGGTCTTCATCCCGGCCATCGGCGAATTCGTCATTCCCTCGCTCCTCGGCGGGCCCGAAACCTTGATGATCGGCCGCGTCCTCTGGGACGAGTTCTTTACCGCCGCCAATTGGCCGCGCGCCGCCGCCGTGGCTGTCGCCATGCTGGTGGTCGTTGTCGTGCCCATCATGCTGATGCAGCGCGCCCAAAGCGCCGTGGTGGAGAAGTAGCATGTTCCGTCGTGGCTGGTTCCTCCCCATCGCAGCGACCCTTGGGTTCTCCTTCCTTTACGCGCCCATCGTGTCGCTGGTCATTTTCTCCTTCAACGAAAATAGCCTTGTCACCGTCTGGTCCGGCTTTTCCTTCAAATGGTATGGCGAGATTTTCCGCGATCCGCAGATGCTCAATGCCGCCTGGCTGAGCCTCCAGATCGCGGCGCTCAGTGCCAGCATTGCCCTCGTCCTCGGCACGCTGGCAGCCGTTGCCCTCGTGCGTTTCCGCCGCTTCCGCGGCCGTACGCTTTTCTCTGGCATGGTCTCGGCCCCGCTCGTCATGCCTGACGTAATCACTGGCCTTGCGCTCTTGCTGCTCTTCGTCGCCATGGAAAGCTTCATCGGCTGGCCCCGCGGCCGCGGCATGCTGACCATCGTCATCGCCCATTCGACCTTCTGCATGGCCTATGTCTGCGTCGTCGTGCAGTCGCGCCTGTCCGATTTCGACCGCAGCCTTGAAGAAGCGGCCATGGACCTCGGCGCCTCGCCCGTCCGCACCTTCTTCGACATCACCCTGCCGATCATTGCCCCGGCGCTGGTCTCCGGCTGGCTCCTCGGCTTTACGCTTTCGCTCGACGATTTGGTGATCGCAAGCTTCGTTTCCGGCCCCGGTTCCTCGACCCTGCCCATGGTGATCTTCTCAAAGGTCCGCCTCGGCGTCTCCCCTGACGTCAATGCGCTTGCCACCATCATCATCGGCATCGTGGCCACCGGCGTCCTCATCGCCACCGTCATCCAGCTCCGCTCCAAGCCGAAAAAAGCCCGAGCGTGAACCACAAGCCCAGTCCCTCCCCCCTCTCAGGGGGAGGCTAGGTGGGGGTTGTGGCGGGGTGGACCTCACCGCCCGTGAAGGTTTTGTGACTAGACAACCCTCAAAATGAGGCGCAAGCTCCTCATATGTTCAACCAACGTAAAGGAGGTGATCCAGTGTCTTTTGAGAATGTGGTGCTCGAGGTCCTGGGAATGTCGGTGCGGTCAGGGAGTGATCTCGACTAGCACGCGCCTCCTCAGGCTCAGCGCCTGTAACTCAGGGAAGGGTCGCTCCGCGGAGCGGCCCTTTTCCTTTTCTAGCAGACGGCATGGCCCCGCGAGGGCTTGACGGAAAGCCGTGGGCCATTGATACCCCTCCCCCATATCTTCATCCGGAGGCCCGCCTTGTCCTCGGCCAATTTCGTCCTGACCCTTTCGTGCAATGATCGTCCCGGCATCGTCGCTGCGGTCACCACCGAACTCGCGGCGCTCAACGCCAATATCGCCGAATCCAATCAGTTCTGGGACAAGGAAACCGGCCGCTTCTTCATGCGCCTCGCCTTCACCGCGCCCGAAGGCATGGGCCGCGACCGCATCGAAAAGGCGCTCCGCTCACCCATCGAGCGCTTCGACATGAAGACCGCGCTTAGCGATGAAAGCCGGCGCAAGAGAATAGTCGTGCTGGTCAGTAAGTTCGACCACACGCTCTTGCACCTGCTCTACCAGATCCGCGTCAACTGGCTCGATGCCGAAGTCGCCGCCATCATCTCCAACCATGTCGACGCCCAAAAAATCGCTGAAGACGCCGGCATTCCCTATCACTACCTGCCCGTCACCAAGGACACCAAGGCCGATCAGGAAGCCCAGGTGCTCGAGATCGTCAAATCGACCGGTGCCGATCTCGTGGTCCTCGCGCGCTATATGCAGGTGCTCTCGGACAATCTCTCCACCCGGCTTTATGGCCAGGTGATCAATATCCACCACTCGTTCCTGCCGAGTTTTAAGGGCGCCAAGCCTTATCACCAGGCTCATGAGCGCGGCGTCAAGATCATCGGCGCCACCGCCCATTACGTGACGCCCGATCTCGACGAAGGTCCGATCATCGAACAGGAAACCGCCCGCGTCACCCATGCGATGAGCCCCGACGACCTCGTCGCCGCCGGCCGCGACATCGAAAGCCGCGTCCTCGCCCGTGCCGTAAAGCTGCACCTTGAAAGCCGGGTGATGCTCAATGGCAAGAAGACGGTGGTTTTTGGCTAGGCGCCGAAGCGCCACAACCACAGCATGTCATCCCGGCGAAGGCCGGGACCCATCTCGAGATCTCAGGATGCGCCCCAGGTCAGGCCCGGGGTGACAATTGAGAATGCCTAGAGGTCGGCCCCTAAGCCACCTCATCCACCGGCAAATCCTCGAGATTGAGCGAATCCGCCAAGCTCGTTCGATCCAGCACCGCTCGGGTCGCCAGCGTCACGCGCTCGAACACATGGCGGATTTCGCAAGCCGCCTCGTCCTTGCAATCCTCGCACTTCCGATAGGCGATCTTGGAAAGGCAGGGCAACGGCGCAATCGGCCCGTCGATCAGGCGCAAAACCTCGCCATACATGATCTCCTCGGGCGCCCGCACCAGCTCGTAGCCACCCATCCGACCCCGGCGACTCGTGACGAACCCCGCGCGCTTAAGCTCAAGCAGGATCTGTTCGAGGAATTTCTTCGGGATCGCCTGATCGCGGGAGATTTCGCCGATCATCCGGCTCTCCCCCCGTCCGGCGCGGGCCAGGGCCACCAGGGCCCGCAACGCATATTTGGCCTTTTGCGATATCATCGCGCCTAATCCCTCGGCTCCGGCTTGACCACCGGAATATCCGGCGTCTCGGTCTT